>PBTQ01000022.1 GCA_002729125.1 Acidimicrobiaceae bacterium
AGATCGCGGGTTGTAGGGCATGACTTCGTCGAAGGGTTCGGTGTCGTGCCCGAGATCGCCGAAGACCTCGTCGGTTGAGACGTGAAGGAATCGAAAGCCGGCACCGTCGTCGCTGCGAGTTGCCATCAGCCGTCGAGACGCCTGCAGCAGCTGCATCGTGCCAACGATGTTCGTGAGCACGAACTCCTCGGGCCCGTCAATCGAGCGGTCGACGTGGCTTTCGGCTGCCAGATGTATGACCGCCTCGGGCTGGTGGTCGAGGAAGGCAGCGTCGACCGCCTCGGAGTCGCGGATGTCGATCGCGAGATGGCGGTATCGCTCGTCGTTCGCGACCGACATGACCGATCCCTCAGTGGCGGCGTAGGTCATCAGGTCGACGTTGATGACCTCGTGTTCGGTCTCCTGAATCAGATGACGCACGACGGCCGAGCCAATGAAGCCACAGCCACCAGTGACGAGAACCCTCACGCTGTGACCTCGGCCAAGTAGGCCGATAGGGGAGGGGCGACAGCGTCCTTGTCGGACAGAATGGCGTCAGCCCGGTCGATCGGCCAGTCGATCCCGAGTTCGGGATCATCGAACCGGATCGTTCGTTCGGCGGCGGGGTCGTACGGGGCATCGACCTTGTAGGTCATGACCGTGTCGTCCTCGAGTGTGCAGAACCCATGCGCGAACCCGGCGGGGATCCAGAACAGCCCGGGAGTCTCGTCGCTCAGTTCGATCGCGACGTGCTGAAGGTGGGTTGGCGAATCCGGGCGGAGATCGAGCGCCACGTCGAGCACCCGACCACGAGTCACCCGGATCAGCTTGCCCTGGGCGGCCTCGCCGGTCTGAAGGTGAAGACCGCGTATCGTGCCGCGACTCGCTGACCAGGACTCGTTGTCCTGCATAATGTCGAGGCCGACCCCGAATCCGGCGAGGGTCGCCCGGTTGAATGTCTCCCGGAACGAGCCGCGATCGTCGCCGTGGATGGCAAACTCGAACTCGAGGAGTCCGGGGAGCGGTTCTCGGAGCAACTTCATCGGCGGCCTCGTCGGGCGACGCACGCGCGTCGGACAACCCTGGCGAGTGTAGGAGGCCTGGGACGCGTCGTCGCTTTCACGACCGATCCCTCCTTCCCATGCCCTTGTCATCGGCGCGATTTCCCCTATCGTGAGACGATGAACGACGAGGTGCTCTCTGGTTCCGAGGCGCTCACTTTCGACGACGTGCTGGTCGTCCCCGGTTGGAGCGAAGTCCTGCCCACCGAAGTCGACACCTCCACGTCCTTGGCAGGGATCGAGTTGGCCGTGCCGTTGATGTCAGCGGCGATGGACACTGTCACCGAATCCCCGTTGGCGATCGCCATCGCCCGAGCCGGCGGGATCGGGGTGCTGCACCGCAACCTCACCATCGAGCAGCAGGCCGAGGAGGTCGACCGGGTCAAGCGGGCCCAGGCCGGTATGATCTCGGCGCCGATCAGCCTCCCGCCCACGTCCACACTCAATGATGCCGAGGCGCTGATGGCCCGGCACAAGATCAGCGGGGTGCCGATCTGTGATTCCGACGGTCGCCTTGTCGGCATCCTCACCAACCGCGATGTGCGGTTTTGCACCCCGGATCAGTACTCGCAGCCCGTCACCGATTTCATGACCGCCGACGGTCTGGTCACTGCGCCCGTGGGCACGAGCCTCGAGGAAGCGGTCGAGGTGCTGCACGAGCATCGCATCGAGAAGCTGCCGTTGGTCGACGACGCCGGTGTGCTCCAGGGCCTGATCACGGTCAAAGACATCGACAAGCGCATCGAGTACCCCAACGCAACCCTCGATACGAATGGGCGGCTCCGGGTCGCTGCAGCGGTCGGTGTCACCGATGTCGCCGAGCGCACCGAAGCCCTCGAGGCGGCTGACGTCGACATGATCGTGATCGACACTGCGCATGGCCACACCCAGGGGGTCGTCGATGCGGTCCGCACCATCAAGAAGGGTTGGCCCGATCTGCCGGTCGTCGGCGGCAATGTCGTCACGCGAGAAGGCGTCGAGACCCTCGTCGAAGCCGGCACCGATGTCATCAAGGTCGGTGTGGGGGCCGGCAGCATTTGCACCACCCGCATCGTCGCCGGTGCGGGCATGCCCCAGATGACCGCAATCCACGAATGCGTCCAGGCCGCCCGTGAACTCGGCGTCCCGGTCATTGCCGACGGTGGCATCGTCACCTCCGGCGACATCGTCAAGGCGTTCGTCGCCGGTGCCGACGTCGTCATGCTCGGCAACCTGCTCGCCGGTGTCGACGAGGCACCGGGCGAGCTCGAACTCGTCGACGGGGCGATGTGGAAGACCTACCGGGGCATGGGCTCCTCGGGCGCAATGCGAGGCCGGGCGAGTGATCGCTACGGCATCGGCCAGTCCCCCGGCAAGCACGTCGCCGAAGGTGTCGAAGGCCGTGTCCGGTACGCCGGGCCGATGTCGGAGCTCATCAGCCAGGTCGTCGGTGGCCTTCGGTCGGGCATGGGCTACGCCGGCGCTGCCGACCTCGACGACCTGCGCCACCGCACCAGGCTCACCCGTATCACCGGTGCCGGGCTTCGCGAGAGTCATCCCCACGACATCACCGTTCTGCGCGACGAATGAGCGTCCAGGAACGCATCGGCAAGGCCCTCGCCCGAGGGCAACGCCGCCTCCCCAAAGCGGTGTTGCGGCGCCGGCATGGCGAGCCCCCCACGATCGATGGCCACACCCTCGATCTTCAGATCCACGCCTACGCCTCACTTGTCCAAGCGGCCCGCGCCCGCAGCGCAGACTCGGACGTCACAACACAGATGGTCCGAGACGGTTTCGACGCAATGGTCGAGATCGCATCGGGCGCCCCTGTCGCTGAGGTTTCGGTGCACGATCGCACGATCCCGGGCCCCGCAGGCAACATTCCCATCCGCCTCTACCACCCACCTCGCACCTCGGGCCGATCCGACGCGATCGTCTGGTTCCATCAGGGAGGCGGTGTGATCGGCGGTCTCGAAACCGACCACACCCTCTGCACGATGCTCTCCGACGCCTGCCAGGCCGTCGTGATCTCGGTTGACTACCGCCTCGCCCCAGAGCATCCGTTCCCGGCCGACGTTGTCGATTCGCTCGCTGCGTACCAATGGGTCATCGACTATGCCGACGGCCTCGGGATCGACCCTGGTCGCGTCGCCGTCGCCGGCACCTCGCAGGGCGGCAAGATCTCTGCTGTCGTGTGCCAGGAACGCCGGCGGGAAGGCCTCGCAGCACCGGTCGCCCAGATCCTGCTCTATCCGGGCCTCGACGCCACCTGGCAGGGCGGCTCGCGCGACACGATGGCGGAGGCGTGGCCGCTGGGCGAACTCATACTGCAGTTCTTCGCCCTCATGGGTGGCATCACCGACGACAATGCCGACGACCGCAGGGCCAGCCCAGGCCTCGAGCCGAACCTCACCGGGCAGCCACCCGCGCTGATCGTCACCGCTGGGTTTGACCCGCTGCGCTCGGAGGGCGACGCCTACGCAGCGGCGCTGAAGGATGCTGATGGCAGGGTTGTGCACCGCTGCGAAGGCGAGCTCACCCACTCGTTCACGGTGATGGGTGCCGTCTCTAAGGCCGCCCAGGAGGCCACTGAGCGGATCGCACGCGACGCCGCCGCGCTGCTGGCCAACGCCTGATGCCCGAGGGCGACACCCTCTTCAACACGGCCCTCACCCTTCGTCCAGCGTTGCTAGGCGAGTCGTTGACCGCTGTCAACATCCGGTCCCGAGGGATGTACCGGCTTCGGGCCGGCGACACGGTGCGGTCAGTCGAAGCGGTCGGCAAGTTCCTCGAGATCGTGGTCGAGCGGGGCCTTGCGCTCCGTACCCATCTCCACATGACCGGCGTCTGGCATCTCTATGCGCATGGCGAGCGATGGCGCCGGCCTCGTCATCTTGCCCGTGCCGTACTCGAGACGGAGTCACACGTCGCCGTCTGCTTCGCCGCTCCCACGGTCGAGGTCGGGCCAGCGGCCGATGATCGTCTCGCTCACCTCGGCCCTGATCTCTGCCACGCCGACGTCGACCTCGACGCAGTGCTCGAACGAGTCGGCGGCTCGGACCCGTCGACCGAAATCGCCGAGGTGTTGCTCGATCAGCGGCTCGCAGCCGGTATCGGCAATGTCTACAAGAACGAGGTGCTCTGGGCCTGTGAAGTCAGCCCATTTCGCCCGCTCGCCGACGTCGACGAGCCGATACGGCGCCGCCTCTACGAAACCGCCACCGAGCAACTCCAGGCCAACCTCGGCCGCTGGAAACGCCAGACCCACCCGAAGGGCCTTGCGGTGTACAACCGGGCCGGGCAGGGCTGCTACCGCTGCCTCGGTCGGATTCGCACCGTTGAGCACGGGGACATCGGACGACGCACCTGGTGGTGCGCCGACTGTCAGACCTGACCAGAGATCAGGCCTGGTCTCTCGCTGCAACGCCGATGCACAGCTTTCGGTGATGGACTATTCGTGGCTGATCGCGTCGAGGACGTTCAGGCGGGCCGCTCGGCGGGCTGGCACCATAGCGGCACCGATGCCGGCGATCGCAGCGATGGCGAGGTACCGCATCAGTTCGGCCACTGGAATGTCGAGTGTCGAGATAAAGCCGTCGGGGATTACCTGAACCGCTGCGGCACCGAACAAGGTGCCGAGAATGAGTCCCAAGAAGCCGCCGAACATCGCGATGATTGCGCCCTCGAACAACACCATTCGGGTCATCTGGCGTGAGGTCATGCCGACCGCCCGGACGAGGCCGAGTTCTCTCGTCCGTTCGAACACGGACAGCGCAAGGGTGATTGCAATGCCGAGGAGGGCGATCACGATCGCCACCGTTAACAACACGTTGATAACGACAAGGGCCTGATCGATCGAGTTCTCTTGGCGCTCCTGGAACTCCTCGCGCGAATCGACGTTGAGCTGCGGGTAGCTGTCGGTGATCGCCAAGATGGCGGCCCGCGCACGGTCCTCGTCGATACCGTTGGTGGTGGTGACCGACAAGAACTGATCGCCTCCGGTTGGGTACCGGTCCTGCCAGAGTTCGAGCGAGATCACCCGGTTGCCATAGATCGATGCGTCGGTGAAAATGCCGCCGACCGTCACCGTCTCGACGACCTGATCGGGGAATTCGATCTCGAAGAAATCGCCTATCTCCAGCAGGTTGTCGGCAGCGAAGTCTTCGTAGATCCATATCGTGTCTCGCCCGATCAACGACTCGTCGAGTTCGACAAAGTCCGGGTCGAGATGCTCAAGCGAGTTCGCGAGATCGGTAGCCGAGGAGTCTTGGACCTCCTGGTCGACGACGGTGCGGTACGCCTCAAACGAGAAGCGGTAACGCACCACCGTGTCGGTCTCGTCGAGCATGTCGAGATCACGGGCCAGGTCGGTGCTGAAGTTGAACGTTGGGTCGCCCTGGGCGTTGCCGGAGATGAACCAGTCGCTGGTGACCGAATCCGACAAGATGTCGGCGAAGGTCGCCTTGAACGACGACGCAACGACGGTGGCGGTCGAGACGAGGGCAAGGCCGATCATGAGCGCGGTCGCTGCCGACGCGGTCCGGTCGGGATTGCGACGCGAGTTCTCGCGGGCCATGCGGGCATTGGCGCGCATCGATGTCGGGAGGAAACGGCGCAGCCACGTCGCTGCGCCGAAGAGCACGACTCCGACGGGCAGCAGCGCGATCTCCGCTGTCTCAAGGGTCAAGAGGCCGGCCAGGCCCGTGAGCGTAAGCACCACACCGACGGCACCGACGAGGAAGACGAAGATCGCTGCGAACACCTGGGGGACACGCCAGCCGAGAATGAAGGACGTGTCGATGCAGCGGAGGCCAAGCGCCAGCAACCCGAGGGCAAATGTGATTGCAAACCCGAAGCCGACAACCTCAACACCGGCCGCAAACCCAGGGTCGGTTAACAGGACAACAAACCGGATCGCGAAGAGGACCGCGCACCCTATGGTCGCCGCAGCGCCGAGTAGCGTTAGCGGTCCCCCGACCAGGAGCAGAAGGATCGCTAGCGGCCATCGCCCCAGAGCCCCAACGATGCCCGGCGCCCACATCGGGCTGATTGAGGCGACGCCGAGGAAGGTTGTGCCGGCGGCGACACCGAGCAGGACAAGGACCGTGCCGGTGCCGAGGTCGAGAATCAGCGACAGCAACAACAAGGCGATACCGAACGCCGCTGTCGAGTAGCGAGCGAAGCCCGGATTGAGCCGACGCGAGCCGATTGTGTTGCCGAATGCGGCGATCGGGCCCAGCAACAGCACCAGCTGCCAGTTGTCGCTGATCAAGGCGAACAGCAGGATCAGCCAGGACACAATGACGATGGAGCCGCCAAGCACCGTGTTGACGGCCGGCTGGCGGTGGACGAGCCGAGCGTCGGAACGAAGGGCCGCCATCGGCGAGATATCACGTGCACGGAACGACGGCACGATGGCCGACACCATCGTCACTCCGACGCCGACGATCGCACCCCAGATGAAGGTCGCCGGCTCAAGAAGAAGATCGTTGCCCTGCGGCGCGAACTCGAACCTCGACAAGAGCCAACGCAGTGTCCAACCGAGCCCGATGCCGGTTGCGATTCCGACCACGGTGCTGAACAGCGCCACGATCGCGGCCTCGCCGAGGAGTGCCGTCGTAACCTGCCGACCGGTTGCCCCGATAGCGCGGAGCAGACCAAGTTCGCGAATCCGTTGGCCGACCAGGATCGAGAAGACGTTGTAAATGACGAACGCCGACACCAACAAGATGATGAAGGCGAAGACCAAGAGAAACGTCTGGAATTGGCTGATGAAATCGTCGAAGTCCTGAGCCTGTTCGTCGGCGGCCGCCTCGCTTGTGAGCGCCTCGAACCCTTCGGGCAGGGCGGCCTGCACCCGGGCCAGCACGGTCCCGACGTCCTGGTCCTCGGCGGCGACGACGGTGAGGTCGTCGTAGCCCTCATTGCGGTTCAAGATCTCAAGAGCGCTCTCGGTGTCGAAGGCGATCAGCTTGGCGCCGACCAAGGCGTTGGTCTCCGGATCGGCGAAAGAGAATGTACCGACGAGCTCGAAGTTGCGAGGGCTGTCGTTGGTGAGGACGGTATACGTTCCGCCGATCTCGAATGTCCCGTCGGCGAAGGCATCGACATCCATCGCCATCTCGGTCGACGAGCGCGGCTCGCGGCCTTCTCGAACGAAAAGGCGGGGATTGGGGGTGTCGGACTCCCAGTTGACACCGAGGTTCGGCGGACCGAGCGTCACCTGGGCCTCGCCCTCGCGGTCGATGGCGATGGTGTTGAAGGAGATGATGCGGGGTTGGACCGCCTCGACGCCCTCGACGGCAGCGAGGGTGTCACTGAGCTCGACGGGTACCTGCGGGGCATCGATGCGTTCACCGAATGGAATCTCGCTACGGACCTGGATGTCGAAGTTGCCCTGAATGTCATCAGCTAGGTCGCCGAACGTTGCTCGCAGACTGTCGGTGAAGACGAAGACGCCGACGGTGAACATCACGCCCAGCGTCACCGCCGAGCAGGTGAGCAGGAAGCGAAAGGGCTTGGCGGTGACGTTTCGCCAGATGAGGCGGAAGGCCATCAGCCCAGGCTCTTCATCATGTCGAGCACGGCATCGGGCGTGGGCTCGCGCAACTCGTCGACAATCTTGCCGTCGACGAGGAAGATGACCCGGTTGGCGTACGACGCAGCGACGGGATCGTGGGTGACCATCACGATGGTCTGACCGAACTCGTCGACCGCGCTGCGCATGAACGACAGGATTTCGTTGCCGGTGGTGGAGTCGAGGTTGCCGGTGGGTTCGTCGGCGAAGATGATTTCCGGTCGTGTCGCCAGGGCCCGGCTCACGGCGACGCGCTGCTGCTGGCCACCCGAGAGTTCGTTGGGACGATGGGTGGTGCGGTTGGCCAAACCGACCGTTTCGATCACCTGATCGACCCAACCCTGATCGGGGGTCTTGCCGGCGAGGTCCATCGGCAGCGTGATGTTTTCGATTGCCGACAGGGTCGGGACGAGGTTGAAGGCCTGGAAGACGAAGCCCACGTTGTCGCGTCGCAGCAACGTCAGATCTTTCTCCGAAAGCGTCGACAGTGCCGTCTCACCGATGAAGACCTCACCGTCGGTCAGGTCGTCGAGCCCCGCCATACAGTGCATGAGGGTCGACTTGCCCGAGCCCGACGGGCCCATGATGGCAGTGAAATCGCCTTTGTTGAAGGTCACGTCGACCCCGTCGAGGGCGCGGACTTCGGTGTCGTCGGATCCGTAGATCTTGGTGGCGCCGACAGCGCGCGCGGCAAGGGTGGTGGACGGGGCGTCGGTCATCTCAGGACTCCATGGGGGGATGCACTCGCGTTACGGACAACGGTAACGGCATGGATGCCGAGTCAGATCGTCATTTCGCGTGGCCGAAGCGAGCGAGGACCGAGGTGGTCTTCCTGCGTAGATTGGAGTGGTGCAGTGTCCCACCTGTCAGGCCGAGGTCGTCGATGGCGCCCGGTTCTGCAGCGCGTGCGGCCACGAACTCGCCCGCCGGGCCGACGAGCGACGGGTCGTCACCGTGCTCTTCGCCGACATCGTCGGGTTCACCGGCCTCTCGGAGGACCGCGATCCCGAACAGGTTAAGAACCTGGTCGACAGCTGTTTCGCTCGGCTCGCCGACGACATCCCCTCGTTCGGTGGACGGGTGGACAAGGTCGTCGGCGATGCGATCGTGGCGCTGTTCGGCGCGCCGATCGCCCATGAGGACGACGCCGAGCGGGCGGTGCGTGCGGCGCTGCGCATGCAGGAGACCGTTGGTCGTCTCGATGCCGACGACGGTGTCGGCATCCGGCTCCGCATCGGGATCAACACCGGCGAGGTGCTCGTCGGCGCAATGACGGCTGGCGACGACTATACGGCCATGGGCGATGTCGTGAACACTGCGTCGCGGCTCCAGACCGCGGCTGAGCCGGGCACGGTCCTGGTCGGTCCCATCACCCACGAGGCAACCCAGGAGTTCATTCGGTACCGGTCGGTCGGTCAGCTGCACGCCCGCGGGCGGGAGGCGCCGGTCACCGCGTACCGGGCGCTTGCCCCGTACGGCCGTCCCGGCGAACGACGCGCGAGCGCCGAGCTCCCGTTCGTCGGGCGCGAACGAGAACTCGATCTCGTCACGCTTGCGATCACCAACGCCTACGAAACCCGTCGCGGTCTGCTCCTCGGCATCACTGGAGAAGCGGGGGTGGGCAAGTCCCGTATCGCCGGCGAGATCGCTGACCTGGCCCGCTTCGATCACGACGCGGTCGTCCTCCATGGCCGGTGTCTACCCTACGGCGAGACCAACATCTGGTGGCCGATCGCCGAGGTGATCCGATCGGCCATCGCGCTTGACGAGTCGGCCGAGGCCGACGACGCCCGCCCAGCGGTCGCTGAGATGGTCGAACGTACCCTCGGCGATCGGGCCCAACTGCTCGATGCGCCGCGTGTCACCGACGGCATCATGCACGTCCTTGGGTACGACACGCATCTGTCCCGGCTTGCGCCCGACCGAGCAGTCGCCGAGGTCATCCGCAGCACGCGCATCCTGCTCGGCATGCTCTCTCGCAGCACCTCGTTGGTGATCTGGCTCTCCGATCTGGAGTTCGCCGATGACGCACTCCTGGCGCTGCTCGAGCACCTCATCGATCGGCTCGCTCGTCGGCCGGTTGTGATGATGGTGACCGGCATGCCGAAGCTGTTCGAACGCTGGTCGCCCGCCACCGGGCGCTTCACCCTTCTGGGCATGGCCCTCGACGGCCTCGACGAGCACGCGATGCACCTCCTTGCGGCCGAGATTGCGGGCTCGCTTGATCTCGAAACCCGGGCGGAGCTCGTCGAACGAGCGAGCGGCAATCCGTTGTTTCTCGAAGAGATGGCTCGCACGCTCGCAGCAACGGGCGGCGACGACGCCGACAATCTGCCGGCCAACGTGCGCAGCGTGATCGGCGCCCGACTCGACGCGCTCGACGAAGTCGCCCGCAGCGTCATCGGCAACGCCGCTGTACTCGGCCGCCGCGGCGACCGCGAATGGCTGCAGACGTTCGCCGACGTCACCATGGACGGTGTCGACGTCGCCGGGGCGGTAGCCGAACTCAGCCGCGCCGATCTGCTTGAGCTCACCACCAAGACGTGGGAGTTCCACTCCGACCTCGTGCGCGACGTCGTCTACGACCGGCTCACCAAGACGCAGCGGGCCTGGAGTCACGCCGGGATCGCCGATTGGTTGGCAGAGAGGAGACCCGAAGACGTCGACACCGTTGCGTGGCACTACCGGCAGGCAGCCTCGTTACATGAGGCCGTTGGCGGCATCGACGTGATTGGTCAAGATGTTGCCTCGCTCGCCGTCGACTGGACCCTCCGAACTCTCGACGAGCCTCGCGTCCGGTCGAGCGTTGAGCGCTCCATCGAGCTGCAGACCGAGGCGCTCGCGCTCCTCGAGCGGACCGACCTGCGGCGAGCCGACCTGCTGTTGCGTCGGGCCGACGTGCGGCTTCGCGGGCTTGCGCTCGAGGCGGCCCGTACTGATCTCGATGAGGCGACAGCATTGATGGGCGACGACGGCGCGCTTGGCTCGCGATTCCGCTGCGAGCTGGTTGCGTCCGAACTCGCTCAGTGGTCCGACGATCATGACGAAGCTCTCGCCCGGGCGAGCACAGCGCTCGAACTCGCCCGCGCCGACGGCGACCCGCGCCTGGTCGCCGATGCGCTTCGTCGCCGCGGGATGGCCCACATCTTCCAGGGTGAGCACGCGGCTGCCGAGGCGTCGGTCCGCGAGTCGTTTGCTGCCTACGAGGCGGCCGGCGACGAGATCGGGATGGCGTGGGCTCGCCAGAACCTCGCGTGGATTGCCTTCACCGAGGGGCGCATGGTCGATGCTGAGGAACGGCTGCTCGCCGCCTCTGAAGCGTTCGAGCGGGCCGGTGATCTCGCCGGCAAAGGATGGTCGACCGGTCTGCTCGCCTATGTCCGCATCTACGACGGCCGTTTCACCGAGGCCGACGAACTCGCTCGTCAGACGCTTCTCGATGCACGCGAACAGGGCGACCGCTGGACTCAGGGGATGATGAATGTCGCGCTCGGCACGTCGGCACTCTGGAGCGGCCGGATCGACGACGCGCTCGGGCACGCCGAGTCGGCGACGGCGAACTTCCCTGAAGGCGCCGATTCGGTCGGCGTGGTGCAGGCGCTCGCCACGCGAGGTCGAGCGCTCGTGCGGCGCGGTCGTCTCGATCCGGGCTTTCAGTTACTCGTCAACGCCGAGGCGGACCACCCATTCGGCCCGCCCAACGACATGTTGCGCACGTCGATCGCCGCCGCATCGGTCACGGTCGGTGATGCGGCCCGGGCCCAGCAGTACCTCGATGGGTCCGACGAGATCGACATCGACATCGTCGGCGGGTCTGAACGCCGTGTTGCGCTCGGGCTGGCGCGCCTGCAAGAAGGCGACGCCGACGCAGCCTTCGGGATCCTCGATGCGCTTCCTGGCATCGCCGACGACACCTCGTCTCGCTGGGGATGGGCGGTCACTGCGCTTGCCCGTGCGGCCACGGGGCGTTCGGTCGAGGAGTATGCCGACGCGGTGGAGACGTCGGGTCGCAGTACCTATTCCGATCGGGTTCTCGCTCGTCTCGCCGGAGCGTGTGCCGCCGCCAGAGTGGGCGACGCTGGAGGCGCTGCGGTTGCGCTCGATCGGGCCCGTGCTGCGGTCCCGGCCGGCGGCGATCAGGTGTTCCCGACGATCGTCGCTGTCGCGGCGGCGGTCGTGGCCGAGAAGCTCGCCCTCCCCGAGTTGCCGGAGCATCGAGCAGAAGCCGAGTCGGCACTCACACGGCTCGGTCTACCTGATTCAGGCTGGTGGGCGGCACTACGTGCTGCGGCAGGCGTCGAGCCGGCCCTTGCCTGACACCCTTCCGGCTAGAGGCCGATGTCGATGCCGAAGGCGTCGTTGAACGCCGCGACGTAATCGTCGAGCGTCTCGATCGTGCCCAGCATCACCCAGTCCTCGTCGCTCATCGCAGCGCGTCCGGCAACTATCTCGGCACCACCCCAGCTCACCTGGTAGCGAAGTTTCGGATCGTCGGTCTCGATCGCGTGACGGATCACCTCGCCGACCTCGACCGCCGGCGTCGCGTTGGCAGCACCGGCGGCGTACATCTGCAGCATGCGCTCGTTGGCCGGGCCGTAGGCGTCGGTCTCGTTCGGCATGTCGACGTTCTTGCCGAAAATCGACGACTGCGTGATCCCTGGTTCGACGATCGCGACGCGCACGCCGAAGCCGGCGACCTCGAGCGCCAGTTGTTCACTCACCCCTTCGAGCGCCCACTTGGCGGCGACATATGGGGCCTGTGCCACCGCAGCGAGGCGCCCGGCCACCGACGTGATGTTGACGATCGTGCCGCTTCCGCGTTCACGCATCCCTGGCAGCACCGCCTGGATGCAGCGAGTCGCGCCACAGAGGTCGATGTTCATGACGTCGAGGTAGCGCTTGGCGCTTGTCTCCTCGACGGCACCATTGCCGCCGACGCCGGCGTTGTTGATCAGGTGATCTATGCGCCCCGCCCGGTCGAGGATGTCGCTGAAGCCATTGTGGACCGACTCGCCGCTGGCGATATCGAGTTCGGCCAGTTCGATGGTGAGGCCACGCGCCTCGGCATCGGCCAGGAGTTTCCCGGCCCGATCGACCGATCGGACGGTGCCGTAGACTGCGTAGCCGTATTCGGCGAGGTGGAGCGCCGTGGCCCGACCGATGCCGCTGTTGGCTCCGGTGACGACGGCGACGGCTGCGGGGGAGACTTCGGAGTTCGACATGAGTGCAAACTAGGGGACATCTCCGGGTCGGTTCATGTGATGGGCGAACCCCCGGCCACCTGCGACCTAGGCCTACCATGTTCTTCGTGACGGTGATCTCGGCCGCAGGCCTCACCATGCAGTTCGGCTCTCAGCGAGCCCTTGACTCCCTCAACCTCGAGGTTCCCAAGGGCGTCACCGGGCTGGTTGGGGCCAACGGCGCTGGGAAAACCACCCTGATGTCGATCGCGCTCGGCCTGCGTCCTGCGACCTCGGGCACGATCACGGTGCTCGGGCTCGACCCGACCAAGGACGCAGCGCAGCTTCGTTCGGTTGTCGGCTACGGCCCGGAGCGCAATGTGCTGCCCGAAGACATGCCGGCGTCGGACTTCGTGAAGCACCTCGCCGAGGTGCGAGGCATGCCGAAGAGCGAGGCCCGAGGCCGAGCCAGCGACGCACTGTGGCTCGTCGGCCTCGGCGAAGAACGCTTTCGGGCGCTCGGCACCATGTCGACCGGTCAGCGCCAGCGCGTGAAGCTCGCCCAGGCGATCGCCGCCGATCCCTCGCTCGTGCTGCTCGATGAACCGACCGACGGTCTCGATCCCGTCCAGCGCGACGAAATGCTGGCCCTGATCCGTCAGATCAGCGCCGATTACGGCATCGATGTCCTCCTCTCGAGTCACCTCCTCGAAGAGGTCGAGCGCATCTGCGACAACATCGTGGCGCTCGACGCCGGACGACTCGTCGCCCAAGGCCCCTTGGCGTCGCTCGTCGGCGACACCACCACGATCACGGCCGAACTCGTCGAGATCGTCGATCGCCCCGGCGCCATTGATGCGGTGGAGGAGCGGCTCCGTGAAGCAGGGCTCGACGTCCGCCGCGATCTCAACCAGCTTCGCGTCACCGCAGCCGACCAGCAGACCAGCCTCGACGCGATCCGCGACGCTGTCGCCGCGGAGCAGGCGCGCCTTCGGAGAGTCGTCGTCGATCGCACGACACTCGAAGATCTGTTCACGGAGGCACCGGCATGACCGCCGCCGAGATCTTCGACCGCGGGTACCGCAGGTTCGATGGCGAGCGGGCCGGTGTCGGGAAAGCCGTCCGCTCGGTTGCGTGGCACACGATCTGCAGCATTCTGGGGCTCGGGCGCAAGGGTCGCCACAAGGTCTTCCCGATCATCGTGGCGGTCGTCGCCTTCCTCCCCTCGATTGGTTTTCTCGCCCTGTCCGTGCTCATCGGCGACCTGATGGAGGGGGAACTTCAGCCCGAGTACTGGGAACTCTTCGGCCTTCCGATCGTCGCAGTGATGCTCTTCGCCACACTGGTCGCGCCGGAGGCGATCGTTCGCGATCGCCGCGACGGCATGTTGCGGCTCTATCTCTCCACACCACTCACCGCGCCGACATACCTGGCCGCCAAATTCGTTGCGGTGATGACCTCAATGGCAATCGTCGTGGCCGGGCCTGCACTGCTCTACCTCGTCGCGAACACGATCCAGGGGCTCGGCCCTAACGGGTTTGCCAACTGGCTTGAGGTCGCCGCCAAGCTGCTGTTGTCCTCCGGGATCATCGTGGGGTTCTTCGCTGCCGTCAGCCTCGGTGCCGCCAGCGTCACCGATCGCCGAGCATTCGCCAGCGTCGCCGTGTTGGCCACACTCTTCGGCGTGTCGATCGTCGTGAATATCTCGGTCGACTCGATCGGCGCCTCCCGCACCCTGCTCGTCCTCGATCCACTGAGTGTTCCGCTCGAGACGGCTGCCCGGATCTTTGGCGACAACAGTGACGGATTCACCGATTTCGACACCGGTGAGGTCGTCCCCACGGGGCTGGTCTACGGCGGTACCGCCCTGTGGATCGCCGCCGGATTCGGTGTGCTCGCCGACCGCTACCGACGGATCGGCGCAGTCTGATGTCCGACCTGCCGCCCCCGCCTCCGCCCCCGACCGGCCCACCCTCGCAGCCGCCACCACCAACCAGCGAACCGGTGACGCAGGTCGCCCGCCTCGTCGACGGCGGCGAGGTGATGGTCGAAGCGATCGGCGTGACCAAGTCGTTCGGCGACGTGGTCGCCGTCTCCGACGTCAC
The DNA here is from genome assembly GCA_002729125.1 of Acidimicrobiaceae bacterium. GTDB lineage: Bacteria > Actinomycetota > Acidimicrobiia > Acidimicrobiales > Aldehydirespiratoraceae > UBA11606. The sequence goes on from PBTQ01000022.1 coordinate 14,882, forward strand.
CTTCCAGATCGGGTCGGGGATCACGGCCATCCTCGGCCCGAACGGCGCCGGAAAGTCCACCCTCTTCCGGATGCTGTGCGGTCTCACCCCGCCGTCGCGCGGCACGGTCAACGTCCTCGGCGAAAACCCACGCACCGATCGCGAGGTCCGCGGTCACATCGGTCTTGCACCACAGCAAGACGCCCTCTTCGACCGACTCTCCGTGCTCGACTTCGTGACCTTTGCTGCCCTCACCCATGGGCTGACGCCCGCCGAGGCCGACACCCGATCTCGACGAACGATCGCCTGGGTCGATCTCGATCCCGACGACCCCAAGCCCGTCGGCTCGTTCTCGAAGGGCATGCGGCAGCGGGCCAAGCTCGCCGCTGCCGTCGTCAACGACCCGGCCGTGCTCGTACTCGATGAGCCGCTGACCGGCCTCGACCCCGTACAGCGACAACGCATGATCACCCTCTTCAACGAACTCGCAGCGCATGGCACCTGCCTGCTCGTCTCCAGCCATGTGCTCGACGAGGTCGCCCGGCTCGGGTCCAACGTGCTCGTCATCGCCCAGGGCCGGCTCGCAGCAGCCGGCGACTATCACACCCTGCGCGACCAGATGGACGACCGCCCGCACCGGGTTCGGATCGGCACCGATCAACCGAAGGAGATCGCTGCTGCCCTGATCGAGCGCAGCCTGGCCGAGGGTGTCGCCGTCACCGCCAGGGCGGTCGAGGCCGACACCACCGACGTCGACTCGTTCGGCCGGGCAATCGCACCGCTCGCGGTCGAACTCGGCGCCCGTCTCAACGAGGTTGCACCGCTCGACGACGATCTCGAGTCCGTCTTCCGTTACCTCGTGGAGCGTCGACGATGAGCGGCTCGGTTCCGTTCGTTCGTGCTGCGGTGCTCACCCACCGTCTGCTTCTACGCCAGCTCATCACCCGTGGCCGGATCATCGCTCTGCTTGCGCTCGGCGGGATCCTGATCCTCGCCGCGGTCGGTGTGGCGACGAGCGCCGAGATCGACGATCAGGTCGAGGCGATGGTCGGCGTCATCGACGGCCTCGGACTCGTGTTGGTCGTGCCGGTGGTGGCCCTGGTGTTCGCATCGGCGTCACTCGGCGACGGCCGCGAGGACGGCACCCTCGTGTACCTCTGGCTCCGGCCCATGGACCGGCTGCCGGTCGTCATCGGCGCCTTCCTTGCGTCGATCACCGTCAGCCTGCCCCTCACGGTCGTTCCGATGGCGATTGCCGCCGCCGTCGGCGGCTCGGGAAGCGATGGCATCACCGCCACGGTCGTGGCGAGTGGTGTCGGTGTGCTCGGTTACTCGGCCCTCTTCGTCCTGCTCGGCCTGTTGGTGAAGAACGCCATCATCTGGGGCCTCGCCTACGTGCTCCTGTGGGAGGGCTTGTTCACCCAGTTCTCCTCGGCGATCGGGCGAGTGTCGGTACGCGGCTATCTGCGGGCAATCGTCGACAACATGGCCGGTGTCCGCCTCAACGGAGCGCTCGACATCTCGACACCGATCGCTGTGATCGTGTGTCTCGGTATCGTCGTCGCCGGGCTCCTTCTTGGCGCACAGCGGCTCCAGCAGATGGAGGTCGACTGACCCAGCCGGCCGTCGCCGGTCCGTGCCGTCGGTGCCTCGCTAGCGGCCGGAGAACGTGGCCTTACCGGGACCGTTCTCCATGAAGCTCTGCACGCCGGTGCGGCAGTCGTCGGTGGCGAAACAGGCGCCGAACTGTTCGGCTTCGACCTTGACGGCCTCGCCAAGCGGCAGTGAGAGGCCATCGAGGATCGCCCGCTTGGCCATGCGCAACGCCGCTGGGCCGGTGGCGTACGTAGCAGCCTTCGAGATTGCTGCGTCCTGCAGCTCGTCGGGATCGTGAATCGACGACACGATCTTGTTGGCAAGGGCTTCCTCGGCACCGACGTGGCGCCCGCTGTACACCATGTCCTTCGCCATGGTGACGCCGGCGAGACGGGCAAGACGCTGGGTGCCGCCACCGCCTGGAATCAGGCCGAGCTGGATTTCGGGCACGCCCATGCGGCCGTCCTCGGCGATCATGCGGAAGTCGGTGGCGACGGCGACCTCAAGGCCGCCGCCGAGTGCAAAGCCGTTGATGGCCGAGATCGTGACCTGCGGGAGGTTCTCCAGGGCGAGAAGCGAGTCGTTGAACATGTTCGAGAACTGCTGCGCCGTCTCGGCCGTGAAGTTCGGGAACTCGGAGATGTCGGCGCCGGCTGCGAAGTTCTTTCGGCCACCGGTGACCACCACGGCCCGGGTGGTGTCGTCGACGGCGAGTTCGTCGCAGATCGCGTGCAGGTCGCGCATCATGTCGCTGCTCAGCGCATTGACCTTCGGGCGGTCGAGGCGGATGACGGCAACGCCGTCAGCGACGTGCTTTTCGAGGTGGATGTTCTCTCCCATGCCAGAGAAGCTAGCCCAGGTCGAACCGTCTCCTCGTGGTGGCGGCGCAACCGGAGATCAGCGGCTGAACTCGCCGCCCACCACCGAGACCAAGGTGCCGACGAGTTCCTCGGTGACTGCTGCGTGGAGGATTGCCGGATCGGACGAGTTCGCCCACAGCCGACCGCGCCCGTCCACGAACCGGCAGATCGCCACGGCCCGGGTGGGCCCCGACCGTTCGTACTCGACTGTGATCCCGTCGATCACGGCGTCGCCGGCTGCGTCGTCATCGGCGCGGGGCGCCTGCTCTCCGACGGACTCAGCGGTTCGGGTGAGCACGAGTTCGTCGGGCGGGCTGGTGCTGAACACAGCGAGTGCGTGCTTGGTGGCATGCCCGCCGTTGCCCTGCACGAGCCCGAGTTCGCCCGGATGCTCGCGAAGCCGGCGGACCATCGCGATCAAGGCTTGCCCGGCGGCGAAGTTCAGCGGTGCGCCCATGAAGCCGAGACCGCCCGCCACGGTCAACTCCCGTCCGGGGTCAAGGCCCATCGCCTCGGCGGTGTAGGCCACCATTGAGGGGAAGCAGCCGTAGAGGTCGATGTGATCAAGGGTGGTGAGATCCCCCCAGCGCTCCCGGAGCGCGGTGACGGCGTTGTCGAGGCCGGGCACGCGTGCGATGTCGGCCCGGGTCAAGAAGGTGTCGGAGTCGGCGGCGGTGACCAGGTCGCGCAGATACACCCGGTGGTCGGCGGGCACGCCGAGCGCTTCGGCCCGTTCGTGGGTCGTGAGTATGAGAGCGCCACCGTGGTCGACGGTGTTGTTGGCGCACATCGCCTTGGTGTACGGCCACGACACCATCCGGTTGGCGGGGGAGGGCTCGCGGATCTCGTCGGCGTTCATCGCGCCGACGGCGAGGTCGGGGTTTGTGGCGGCGACTGCGGAGTACCCGGCCCAGATCGCCGCCGCAGCGTTGCGGGCCTCGTCGAGTGTGTGACCGGCCGCAGCGCGGCGGGCACTGTCGAAGACGGCGTAGGTGTTCCGGGGCAGTTCGCCGCCGCGAGCGACGTCGGCGTTGGCGCCCATCGTGAGTGCGGCCCCCCACGACGCCGGCTCCTCGATCGGTGATTCTCTGATCCCCGCGGGACTCGGACGGCCGGCCTTGCGGAGCGCGGCGCGGGTGAGGCCCGTCTCGCCGCCGACCATCACGATCATGTCGGCCTCACCGCGGGCCAACCGGTCGCCGAGTTCTCCGACGAAGGCGATCGGCGTATTTCCGCCCCAGGTGGTGAGCACCGAGGTCGCCGAGGCGGGGATCCCGATCGCGTCGCCGATCGCCCGGCCCGGGTTCGGGTGGCGGAACAAGCCGGCGACGACCCCGACGAGATCGATCGAGGAGGCATCGATACCGGCGTCGGCGACGGCGGCGGCCGCAGCGCGAGTCATCAACTGGATCGGGTCGGCGGGGTTGTCGAGATCGGGTTTGGTGTCGACGATCTGGGCGCGACCCACGATGACGGGCGTTCGAGCGGGAACGGACATTCGCGTAGGGTAGGAGCGTCTGTTCTCTTAGAGGAAGTCTCGTGCCTGTCTCCGCCGACCAGTTGATGCTCACCGACCGAATAGCGGTGGTGACCGGCGCCGCCCAGGGGATCGGCGAGGCAACGGCACTCGCGCTTGCGTCGCTCGGCGCCCACGTTGCGATCTGCGACCGTCAGGCCGATGGGCTTGCGGAAACCACTGCCGCGATCGAAGCCACGGGCCGTCGGGTACTCGCCGACGTGTTCGACGTGCGCGACGCCGACTCGGTCGAGTCGTTCATGGCCCGAGTGGCCGGTGAACTCGGCCCGATCGACGTCCTGGTCAACAATGTTGGCGGTGGTTTCCACGCCGAGTTCGCCGGCGTGTCACCAAAGGGCGAGGCGGCGCTCATCGCCGAGAACTTCGGCACCGTCACCAACAGTGTGCGTTCGGCGCTGGACCGTCTGGCCGACGGCGCCGCAATCGTGAATGTCACATCGGTCGAGGCCTACCACGCCGCCCCCGGCTTCGGGATCTACGCCGCCATGAAGGCCGCAGTCGAGCAGTTCACGAAGACGCTGGCCCTCGAACTCGGCGGCCGCGGCATCCGGGTCAACTGTGTCGCGCCGGACATGATCCCGACGCCCGGCGATGCCGGCCTTGCTGCGGACAGCTCCGCCATGTCGACCGAGCACCACCCGACACCGCTCCGCCGGATGGGGTCGACCGACGAGTGCGCAGCGGTGGTCGCGTTCCTGGTGTCGGATCTGGCGTCATTCGTGACGGGCGCATCGATCCCTGTCGATGGCGGCACCGTCGCCGGTGCAGCCTGGAAGGTCGGTCTCGACGGCACCTTCCGGATGTAGTCGTCCCGGCAGTCGCCGAAGTCAGTGCTTCCGGCGATCCCGCACTATGACCGACTGGCTGGCGATCGCCTGGAGATTGCCCTGATCGTCCCAGATCCGGAGCTGACCGTGCCCAAAGCCGTTGGCGATCCCGCCGGCCTCGATATCGAGCAGGTACCACTCGCTCGGCCGGACATCGATGATACGCAGCGTGTTGTCGAGGCTGTTCGATCCGACCGGTTGTGAAGCGACGTTGGAGATGCCCATCGGGACGAAGTCGCCGAGTACTGCGAGGGTCGCGGCGCTGTTGCCGACACCGTCGGGCGGCTTGGTCCAGACGCACAGCCGGCCCGGGCCATGGCCGGTCGGACCGCCCAGCTTCTCGCCAGTTGTCGGCGCGAAACGTTGGTCGAGGTGCTTGCCGAGCGAATCCTGGTCGTAGTCGTACTCCCGGGGCCGGCACGCGTCGGGCGCACGGACGTCGGGGGGTGTCGGCCACGTTTCGGTCAGGTCGAGTTCGCGCCTCCCGAGCGCGGCGTTGACCGTGATGATCTCACGGACGCCGACGCGACCGATCACGCGAGCCTGGGTGGTGTAGCGGCCCGAGACCGAGATGTGGACGTCGAGATCCATCGTCTCGCCGACCTTGGCGAAGTCGAGGTACTGGGCGGTCGCCCAGACGACCGGCCGCCCGGTGGTCTCCTCGAGCGCGGTGGTGGCCGCAGCAAGGCCGGCCCCACCGAACAGGAAGATCTCTCGAACGCTCAGCCGGGGAATGACGGGCAGATACCACCGGTGCGGATTGTGTGTGGCCTCGAGGCCGAGCCACTCGCGCGGTGTGAGCTCGCTCATCGGAGGCTGGCCCGAATCTCGGCGGCCGCGCGCGCCGGATGGGCGAACGGCCCGAAGTGGGTCTCGCCCTCCCAGGTGACGAGGCGAGCTGACTCGATTCCGTCGGCCACCATCGGGGCGACCGTCGCAGGTGGCGCCCCGTCGGTCGACGCGATCACGGTGATGTCGGCGTCGATACCGCCGAGGCGCCCATAGACCTCGTAGTCGACGCTTTCGAAGGTGCGGGCCTCACTCTCAGGCGTGCACTTGAGCGTGACCCCCTCCGGCGACGGCGCGAAGCCGTGACGGACGTAGTCGTCGAGCACGGAAGGGTCGACCACCGAAAACGGTGGGCGCGATCCGTACCGCTCGAGCACGGCCTCGATGGTGTCGAAGCTAGCCCGACGGTTGCGGGCGACATCGGACATGGTGCTCGGGTTGTCGCCCATCGGGGGGAAGACGATCGGCTCGAAGAGCCACGCGGTGCGGATCGTTCCGGGCCGACGGAGCTCGGTGGCGATCACGGTGGCGCCGCCCATCGAGTGACCGACGAAGTCGACCGGCTCGTCGATGCCGAGAGCGTCGAGTACGACGCAGAGGTCGTCGGCCATGCCACTCCAGTGGAAACGGTCGTCCGCAGGAATGGTGCTGTCGCCGTGGGCCCGAAGGTCCGGTGCCCAACTGTGGCGAATGTCGCCGAGTTGCTCGGCGATCCGCGTGTAGCACCGGCCATGGAAGCCGGTGGCGTGCACGAAAAGGAGCGGTGGTCCGTCGCCCCCGAGATCGTGGATGGCGAGCTCGACGCCGTCGCTGGAGCTCGCGCGGAGTGTCACCGTTCGCCCTCGTTCACGAAGTAGTGCCCGTCGTCATCGGCTTCCACGCCGAGCACGGTGAAGAAGCGGCCATTGCCGAGCGTCATCGCACACAGTGCGGTGAGCTCGATCACCTCGACGTCGGTGAAGCGGTTGCGGAGGTCCGCCATGAATGTGTCGTCGAGTCGGTGATGATCCGATGCGAAGCGATCGGCGAACTCGCCGGCGAGCCGTTCGCGTTCGTCGAGATCGCCGAGGGTGTGCACACCACCGAGATCACAGGCGACGACGGCTTCGACCGCCGCCTCGTCGAAGCCGTCCTCCGTCGCATGGGCGGAGCGCGTATTCAGACAGACTGGACAGCCATTCGCAGCGGCGATGCGAAGCCGCGCTACCTCCCGAACCCGAGGCGGAAGCGACGTCTTCTCGTAGATCGCCGCCGAATAGGCCCCCATGCCCAGGGCGACGTCGAGCTGCATCATCAGCAGGCGCTCTCGCTCCAGTCCGGAGCCGTCGGGAACGTCGATGCGAGCCATCGGGCGAGCCTAGGTCGCAGCGCTGTCTCGTCCACGATTGAACACGAGGGCGACCCAGCCGTCCTCGCTCAGTCGCTCGGTGGAGCTCTGTCCGTGAAGCCATGCTGCCCGCTCGGCCTGCTCGCCATCGAGGATTCCGGCGACGATCAGCACGGGAACGTCGAGACGTTGGACCGCAGGGGCGACGGATTCGTGGATGTCGATCGTGACGTTGAGCAGAGCGACATCGAACGACTCGTCGTTGCCGATGTCGCTGATGTCGCCGATGCTTACGTCGACGCGTTCGCGGACACCGTTGGCCATGGCGTTCGCCTGGGCCGCTGGCCCCGCCGCCGGGTCGAGGTCGATTCCGATCACGTCGGCGCCGAGTCGGGCTGCGGCGATCGCGAGAATGCCACTCCCGGTTCCGAGGTCGACGACGCGGTCGCCGGGCTCGATGTGCTCGGCAAGTGCGGTCAGCATCAGACGGGTCGTGGGGTGACTGCCGCTGCCGAAGGCATGCCCTGGGTCGATCACCAGATCGACGAACCGGCCGGTGGAATCCGGATCGATCCAGGGTGGACGAACGTGGAAGCGGCCCGCCCGATAGTCGGCTGCGTGATCCCGCCAGTTGTCGAGCCCGGTCGTGTCGGCGACGTCCTCCACCCGTCCGCCGTGGCGAAGGGCAACCGAGGTGGCGGTGGTGGTGTCGGTGAATGCCGCCCGAATCGAGCGGTCGATCTCCTCCACGCCGACGGCACCAGCACGCCAGAGTTCGTCGACGAGAAGTTCCGTGGTCGAGTCGTCGTCGGGGCGAACGATCGTGACCAGGTGATGCACCCTCAGTCGTCCTGTTGGCGCAGGAAGCGTTCGAACTCGGCGGCGAGATCGTTGGCGTTTGGGATACTCGACTCGGCTCGGCGGTCGTAGTGCTCCTCGAGCCGTCGGACATACCCCGTGACATCGTCGTCGTCGGCCATGGCCTCGTCGACACGGCGCTCCCAGGCCCGAGCTTCATCCTCGAGGTCGGACCACGAGGTCGGCAGCCCGGTGATGCGTTCGAAGCGTTCGAGGAGAGCCCCGCTGGCCTTCGGATTCGGTGATCCCGACACATAGTGGGGGACTGAGGCCCGAAGCGACACGGCGGGGACGCCGGAGCGTTCGAGGCGTTCGTGGAGCACCCCGATCACGCCGGTCGGCCCCTGGTAGCTCGGTCGGTCGAGTCGCATGACGGCAGCGAGGTCGGCGTCGGTCGTCGAACCGGTGATGGTCGGCGGGCGGGTATGAGGCACCTCGGCGATCATCGCGCCGAACGTGACCACCATCGCGGCGTCGACCGCAGTCGCGACCTCGGTGATGGCGTCGCTGAAGGTCCCCCAGAGCAGGTGAGGTTCGACCCCCTCGACCAACACGAGATCACGGGACTGGTCGGGCAGCGCCAGGACATGGATCCGGTGATCGGGCCAGTCGATGACACGACGGCCGTCGTCAGCGATGCGGATCTCGGGCCGGCGCTCGCTGAAGTCGAAGAAGGGATCGGCGTCGATGACCCCGACCTCGATTCCCCCAGTGCCTCGCAGGGATTCGATCGCTCCGGTGGCGGCGCCGCCGACGTCGAAGAGGCCCTCGAACGCAGTGACAAGGATCGGAGAACGCAGGGAGGGCAGATCGGCGGTCCACTGGAGCACGGTCACCAGCCCAGCATGCCCGCACACCATGGCTTCGGCACGGTCTGCCGATGAAACGAGCGCACGCCTCGTGATCGCAACGCCGATCAGCGGCCGAGTCAGTCGAGCTTCAGCACCCGACGGGCGTTGTCCCGAAGGAACTTCGGCCAGACCTCATCCTTGAACGGGACATCGCGAAGCTGCTGGAAGATCTTGTCGAGCGACAGGCCCATCGGGAAATAGCCGGCGTAGATGACCTTGTCGGCACCGCGAGTGTTGGCGTAGTCGACGATCGCCTTCGGGTAATGCTTCGGCGCGAACGCAGACGTGGAGTAGTGAAGCCCCGGCCACTTGAGCATGAGCTTCACCGCAAGGTCCTCCCACGGCTCGCAACCGTGACGGGTCACGAAGGTGAGCTCTGGGAAGTCGTACATCACCTGATCGATGCGCTCGACGTGCTGAGGCGCAGCAGGCACACGCGGCCCGGGGATGCCGGCACAGCAGAAGATCGGGATGTCGAGTTCGCAGCACAGGGCGTAGATCGGGTACATCAGCGGCGCGTCGATCGGCACCTGCGGCATACGGCCTGACGGGAACGCCGTGACTGCCTTGAGGCCAAACTCGTCGTGGAGCCGACGGATCGTGCGGATCGCCTCGACTCCGTCGTTCGGGTCAGGCTCATGGCACGGGATGAAGCGATCGGGGTGCTGGGTGACGCACCGAACGCCCTCACCTTCACCGGAGGCCGCGATGCCGACCATCGCGATTTCGACATTGCAGCGATCCATGAATGGCAGCAGCAGATCGGGGCCCTGCGGCGGCTCGCCGAGGTTGCCGTCGGCATCGCGGGCCTGATCAGAGAACGGCACGTCCTTGAACATGTACTGCGCAGGGAAGTTCATGTTCGCTGACTCGGCATCCTTCAGCGCCCGCTCGAGGAAGGCGTAACGGTTCTTGCCGGTCGTCCCCGCAGTCGTGCCCATCATCGTGTCGATGACCCCAATGTCTTCCGGAAAGCCCATGAATCCCCCTGTCGATTCCGAGCGACCCTAACGCGAGGGCTACCGTCCCTCCGAAATGGAACCAACCCTCTTGCGTTTCACCACATCCGACGTCGTCATCGCAGCCGATCGCTTCGGCGATCTGCGTGACCCGCCGGTGTTCTTCCTGCACGGCGGCGGTCAGACCCGTCACTCGTGGGGCAAGGCCGCTGAGGTGGTGGCCGAACGCGGCTGGTGCACCTACGCCCTCGATTCTCGCGGGCATGGCGAGAGCGACTGGTCAGCCGAGGGGAACTACTCGTTGCGGGACTTCGCGCTCGACCTGATCGCGATCGCCGACGCCGTCGGATCGAACCCGGTGATCGTCGGGGCCTCGCTTGGTGGGCTCACCAGCCTGCTTGCGATGGGGCGCGAACACCCCGGACTCGGCCGCGGTCTGGTGCTAGTCGACATCGTCCCCGAGATGGAGCAGGCCGGCACGGACCGCATCGGAGCGTTCATGGTGCGCCATGTCGAAACCGGGTTTGCCTCGTTGCAAGAGGCCGCCGGCGTCGTCGCTGAGTACAGCCCTCGACCTGGCCGAACGATCGACCCCGACAGCCTCCGCAAGAACCTCCGAGAACGCAACGGCCGCTGGTACTGGCACTGGGACCCGCGCTTCATGTCGTCGATCAAGCGGAGTAGCGGCGGCTCGGAGGTCTTCGCTCAAGAGGTTCTGACCGAGTGCGCCCGGGCGATCGATGTCCCCAAGCTGCTCGTGCGTGGCCGGATGAGCGACGTCGTTACCGACGAGGCCGCTCGACGCTTCGTCGCCGCCGTGCCCGGCACCGGCTATGTCGACATCGCCGATGCCGCCCACATGGTTGCCGGTGACAAGAACGATGTGTTCCGGTCGGCGGTGCTCGACTTCCTCGCCGAGCTCGACTGATCAGCGCAGATAGACGTACTGGTCGTCGTTCAAGATGGCCTCAATCCCGGCGTCGCGCAGGGCACCCGCCAAGTCGAACGGCTCGGCAATCTCAAAGCGCTGCATGCCGTGGTCGGCGAGCACGATGACCGCAGTGCGGTCGAGCTTTCCGGCGGACTCGATCTCCGCGAGCACATCGCGCATGCGCGCATCGGTGTCGCGAATGGCGGCGCGAAGGATCTCCGAATGCGGCCCGCCGGCGTGCCCGCAGGCGTCGGTGAGGTTGAACGTGAACCAGCTATAGCGGGGGAGCGCGCCGAACTCACCCCGCCAGATGTGCAGGGCCTCGTTGCGGGAGTGGGCGTCGTAGATCGATGCGTTGCGGAACTCCTTCACTCCCATGAAGTCTTCGGTGCGGTGCAGACGGCGATCGGCATCGGAGAGGGCGGGGATCGGTCCGTTCGTCGTCATCTGGGCATACGTGGAGTAGTCGGCGCCGCGATCGCCGTATTCGTAGGTTGTGGCAGTAAACGCCTCGGGGTCGTGACGCTTCAGCGCCTCGTGGATCGTCTCGACGCCGGGGGCCAGGTGATCGCGGGCTCGGATCATCTGGTGATAGTCGAGCAGATCGACATGGACACCTCGGTTCCGGTCGTACCAGGTGTTGTGGAGGACCCCCGACCGTCCGGGGAAAACGCCGGTGCACTGTGTCGTGTGGTTGGCCAACGTGGCGGTCGGCAGCGCTGAGATGCAGCCGTGTCGGTACGAGGTGCCTCGTTCGATCAGCGAGGCAATGCCAGGGGCCTCACCTCGGTCGACGGCGTCGTGTAGCGCGTTGGGGTTCACTCCATCCCACAGAAACACGACCACGTGGTCGGGACGCTCGTCGGGGTCGAGGAGTTCGGTGATTTCGTCGCCGTCCTGCATGGCGAGTCGGGCCCCGCTGCGGGCCCGACCGCCGCCGTCGACCCCATCGCCGGCCGGAATGCCGAGCAGGGCGGCGATTGTCGGCGCGACATCGACGGTGCGCAGATGCTCGGGCACGATGCCGCGAGATCGGGTCCCGGGCCCGGCTGCGATGAACGGTGCCCGGGCCTGGATACCGCCCAGCGAGCCGTGGTTCCCGACACAGTCGTGGAACATTTGCTGGGGCGACCACATGACGGCGGCGTCGGGTGCGTGTTCCGCGTCGAAGTACTGCGCGATCGATTCGTACGCGAGGGGCGTGGCGAGTTCGCCGAGCGGCGCCCCCTCGACAACGATCTCGGCCTCGGTCCCGATGCCCTGATCGAGCGACTGGTTCCGCAGCGGGTGGTCGCCGGATTCGGCGAGGATCTCGATCGACCCGTCGGAGGTTTCGCAGAAATCGACGGCGCCGTCAGCTGACGCAGCCCGGAATCCGTCGTCGGTTCGCATGACCACTGTGTCGACGTAGCGGGTCATGGACGAATCGGTGAGGAACGATTCGAGCCGGGAGACGGGGGCATCGGCGAGGGTCACCCAAGCGACCGTAACCCGTGTCGCTCACCACCGCCGGTTGACATTGCCGCCGGACGGGTTACCGTGACGGCTGTGAAGTGCTGCGGCAACATCCTGCTTCTTCTCGTGTAGGCGAGCGCCACATATCGGTGCTCGCCGAACCCTCCGTGCCCGAGTGGCCCGGAGGGTTTCTTGTTTTTCCGTACACTCTCTACCTGACCGACTCCCTGGGAGCGATCCATGAACCCGGCATCGTCTGACAACAGAACAGCACATGCTGCGGCTGCCTCGCCGTCACGTGGGGGCACCATGCCTTTCGAGAAGTACCGGCCCTACCCGGCCGTGGAGCTTCCCGATCGCACCTGGCCGGATAGGCGACTCGAGTTCGCCCCGATCTGGTGCTCGGTCGATCTGCGCGACGGCAACCAGGCGCTGGTCGACCCGATGGACTCCGTGCGCAAGCGTCGCATGTGGGACCGTCTCGTCGAGATCGGCTTCACCGAGATCGAGGTTGGTTTCCCCGCTGCGTCACAAACCGACTTCGACTTCGTGCGTGAGCTGATCGAAGAAGACCTCATTCCCGACGGCGTCACCATCCAGGTCCTCACCCAGTGCCGCGAGGACCTCATCCGCCGCACCTTCGAGTCGATCGAAGGCGCGAAGAGCGCCATCGTGCACTTCTACAATTCGACCTCGACCACCCAGCGTCGCGTCGTATTCCGCACCGACCGTGCCGGCATCATCGACATCGCCGTCCAAGGCGCCAAGCTCTGCAGGGAACTCCGCGACGCCGAAGCGAACCCTGAGCGCATCCGCTTTGAGTACTCGCCCGAGTCCTACACCGGTACCGAGCCCGACTTCGCCATCGAGGTCTGCGAGGCGGTCATGGACGTCATCGAGCCGACCCCGGACAACCCGCTGATCTTCAACCTGCCGGCGACGGTCGAGATGTCGACCCCCAACCTTTACGCCGACATGATCGAACGCTTTCTGCGCAACGTGAAGAACCGCGACTCGATCATCCTCTCGCTGCACCCGCACAACGACCGCGGCACGGGTGTCGCCGCCGCCGAGCTCGGCATGATGGCCGGCGCCGACCGGGTCGAGGGCACGCTCTTTGGCAATGGCGAGCGCACCGGCAACGTCGACGTGGTGACGATCGCGCTCAACATGTTCACCCAGGGCGTCGACCCCGAACTCGATTTCTCCGACATCGAGGAAGCCCGACGCGTGTACGAGTTCTCCAACCGCATGACGCTGCCGGACCGCCAGCCGTACGTCGGCGATCTCGTCTTCACCGCCTTCTCCGGTTCGCATCAAGACGCCATTAAGAAGGGCATGGCCGACATCTACGACGTACAGCCCGGCGAGCCGCTCGAGGGCGAGTACGACACGTGGGATGTGCCGTATCTGCCGATCGATCCCCGTCACCTCGGCCGCAGCTACGAGGCCGTGATCCGGGTCAACAGCCAGTCCGGCAAGGGCGGCGTGGCCTACGTGCTGTTGCACGAGTACGGCCTTGACCTCCCTCGCCAGCTTCAGGTCGACTTCGCGAAGAAGATCCAGGCCATCACTGAGGACACCGGCACCGAGATCACCTCCTACGAGATCCACCGACGGTTCATGAGTGCCTATGTTGAGCCGTCGAGCCCGAAGGTCGAGATCATCGGCCACCGGTCGTCGAGCGACACGCTTGAGTCCGGCACGACGACGATGGAAGCGAAGCTGATCGTCGACGGCAAGGAACAGATGGTGACGGGTGAGGGCAACGGCCCGATCGATGCCTTCGTCGCAGCGCTCACCGGTGCCGGGCTCTTCGAGGGCAAGGTCGCCGACTACAGCGAACACACGATGGGCACCGGCTCTGATGCCACCGCCGTCGCCTATGTCGAGATCGACACGGGCAGCCGAGACACCACCTGGGGAGTTGGCATGCACGAATCGATCGTGTCGGCCTCGCTCCGGGCGATCGTCTCGGCGGTCAACACCCTCCGGAGCTGAACCCAACCGGTCGCCGTGCGCGACCACGCTGCACTGCGGAACTTGCTCGGCGTCACGGAAACGTGTGGGATTCCTCTCGAAGAACCGTCCGATGCCCGTTGCTGGGCGAGGAGTCCCATGGCCTACACCGTCTTTCGACTGAATCATGTCCATCCGGATCCGAGTGACGGATCCGAGATGAGCGATCGTTACCGAGCAGCGCTCGACATGGTCGAGTTCCTCGATCAACGCGGCCTGAACGCCGTGCAATTCGATGAGCACCACGTCAGTAGCACGGGCTGGTCACCGACCCCGATGATGAGCGCCGGCATGGTCTTGGCGCGCACTGAGAACGTGCTGTGCATGATCGGGGCGCTCCTGCTCCCGCTCCACGATCCGATCCGGGTCGCCGAAGATCTCGCCGTGCTTGATCTCGTTGGGAAGGGACGCATCGTCGTCACGATGGGCCTCGGCTATCGGCCGCTCGAATACACGGCGATGGACAAGGAATGGGGTCGTCGCGGCAAGATCATGGACGAGTCGCTCGACGTGCTGATGAAGGCATGGACGGGCGAGCCGTTCGAACACAATGGCGAGACGGTGCAGGTGCTGCCGAAGCCGTTCACCTCGCCGCATCCCCAGATCATGATCGGAGGATCGGCGAAGGCATCAGCCCGCCGAGCCGCCCGCCTCGGTCTGCCCCTCTACATGAACGGCAACCCGCCCGGGATCAAGGAACTCTACGAAGAGTTGTGCGCCGAGAACGGTACTGTGCCGTTCTGCATCGCCCCCGAGGAGGCGCCGCAGCTGTTCATCACCGAAGACCCCGACCGCGCCTGGGCCGAACTGGGCGAGCACTTCATGCTCGAGGCCCGCACGTACGCCGACTGGCAGCCTGAGGGTCAGAACTCGCCGGTGCACTCGCATGCGATGACGGTCGACGATCTGCGTGACGAGGGCATCTACCGCTTCCTTACCCCCGACGAGGCCCGTGAGTTCGTGGCCGGCGCCGGGTCGTGCACGCTCCACCCGCTCGCCGGCGGGATGCCGATCGACGAGGCGTGGCGTTCGGTCGAACTGTTCGCCGACGCCGTGCTCAGCGGCGACTCGTGACCGACTGGAACGACCTCTCCGCTCGAGGAGGCCGCGCCGGGCACGATCTCGTTGGGTGGGTCATGTGGGACGAACGGGCAAAGGCTGGTCTCGGCGAACTCGGCTTCCACAACACCGGAGCCTGGATCGTGGCTTGGCGTCTCGCTGGGCTGGGCAACACGCCCCATCCCGTTGCTGCCGCGCTGACCTATTCGATCCATCCCGGCTTCATCGAGGCCATTCGTGGAGCGATCGACGCTGTCACCACCAACGACGCCGTGCTCGGCGTGCTCGACGACGCCATCGTGCCTGGGCTGGAGTCGATGGTGCCCGGCCTCGCTGCCGATCTCGGCGAACTGGCCGACGACCTGTGGGTCGGGGTCGATGCCATGTTCCACGGCATGCGGCCGTTCTTCTCGGCGTTCCGGGCGCGTCCACGACCCGCTGATCGGGATCCGGGCCTGTCTGCCTGGCATGCCCTCAACTGCATCCGTGAGCTGCGCGGTGACAACCACTGGGCGTTGCTCGCGAGTGAGGGGATCGACGACGTCGAGGCGGGCTTGCTCCACTCGGCGATCGTCGATGTCGACGAGTACGGCGGCGAGGAGTGGATCGCCCGCAGCCGAGGTGGCGACGATCAGTCGGTCGCTGCTGCGTGGTCCCGTCTCGAAGCCCGCGGACTCGCTGTCGACGGGCGGCTCAGTGACACCGGCCGAGCCCTCCGTCTCGACCTCGAACAACGCACCGACGAGCTCACCGCACCGGTGTGGCAGGCGATCGGTGAGACGGCCACGGTGAAGCTGCTCGCCCTCGTCGAACCCCACCAGGACACGTTCGTTCAGCGGATCGACGAAACGGCCGGCCCCCGCTGGATGCCGGCGGTCCGGCCGGGTGGCTCGGCGAGCGTCTGACGGTTCAGAAAATCCCGGCGGCGAGTGCGGCGATCTCGGGTCCGGCCTTGTCGACCGATCCGCTGTCGAATGGTGGCTGCGGGTCGTATTCGATGCCGAGCTGGATCGTCTTGGCGACATCGTCGCCCGCGACCCGGGCGGCCAAGGTGAGCGCCATGTCGATACCGGCCGACACGCCTGCGGCTGTCACGTACTTGCCGTCGATGACCACCCGCTCGTTGCTCACCGGCGTGGCCCCGAATCCCCTGAGGGCATCGACGGCGGCCCAGTGCGAGGTCGCCCGCTTCCCGCTGAGAACGCCGGCCGATCCGAGGATCAGCGAACCCGTGCAAACCGAGGTGGTCCATGTGGAGCTGGCGTCGATCATGCGCACCCACTCCTGGATCTTCTCGTCGGCCGCAGCGGCGAACGTGCCGTCGACCCCGCCGGGCACGACGAGGATGTCGGCTGCGTCGATCTGATCGATCGTGTGGGTGGCGGTGAGCCCGAGGACACCGGTGTCGGCCATGAACGGCCCCGTGGTCGTGCCGACGCTGACCGCTTCCGCCTCGGGGAGACGGCTTAGAACGTCGTGCGGCCCGATGATGTCGAGGGTGGTGAGCCCTTCGTAGAGAAAGAAGGCGATCCGCATGTTTTGCATCGTGGCATGTGGCTGCCTCACACTGCGAGCAATGGAGATCATCCATCTGCCCTCGTCCACCTCCGGCGCTGAGATCGCCAAGGTGCTTCGCCGTGACGGTGCCGTCGTCGTCGACGAGATGGTCAACCCCAGCCTCCTGGATCGCTTTTTTGACGAGATGCAGCCCTTTGTCGACGCCACCCGAAACGGCGGCGACGGGTTCACCGGGTTCACCACCCGCCGGACCGGTGGCCTGCTCGCCCGTTCGGCGACGGCGCAGGAGCTCGTGATGCACCCCTCGATCATCGCCGCGTGCGACGACTTCCTCGGGCACGTCACCAGCTACCAAATCCACCTCACCCAGATCATCGACATCGGCCCGGGCGGTGAAGCTCAGCCGATCCATCGGGACCAGTGGGCGTTCGATTTCTTCCCGTTCCCCATCGGCTACGACGTGCAGTGCAACACGATCTGGGCCGGCGACGACTTCACCGAGGAAAACGGTGCGACCCGTATCGTGATTGGGAGCAACCAACTCGACGACGGGCTGCAGTTCACCCTCAAGGACTCGATCCCCGCCGAGATGACGAAGGGCTCGGTGCTCTTCTACAGCGGCAGCGTCTACCATGGCGGCGGCGCCAACGACTCCGACGCGAATCGCCGTGCGATCAACATCACCTACAACGTGAGCTTCCTCCGTCAGGAGGAGAACCAGTACCTGTCGGTGCCACGCGAGCAGGCGGCCGCGTTCCCAGAGCCACTCCAGCGGCTGATGGGCTACCAGGTGGGAGCCTACGCACTCGGCTACATCGATGACCTGCGCGATCCGATCAGCGTGCTCACCGGAGAGGAATCGGCCGAGGTGTCGTTCGCTGGGGAATCCGAGGAAGCCCGGGCGACGGTGGAAGCTCGCCAACAGGAATAGCTCCAGCACGCTCCGGGGTGCTCACCAGCGCGGCTCGGGCCAGTGGGCCGCGCCGCTTCAGATCTTGCGGTCGTGACCTTCCCAATACGGGTCACGCAACGATGAGAGGTACAGCTTGCCGTTCGGTTGGCGGGGGAGTGACTCGTGAACGTCGATCGAACGCGGCACCTTGTGGCGCCCGAGGCGTTCGCGGGCGAAGTTGATGAGCTCGGTGTCGGCGACGGTCTCGCCGGCAGCGAACTCCACCGCCGCCTTGACCTGTTCGCCCCACTCCTCGTCGGGAATGCCGAAAACTGCGACGTCGACCACGGCTGGGTGTTCGAGCAGGGCCTGCTCGACCTCGGCCGGATACACGTTGACCCCACCGGTGATGATCATGTTCGTGGCCCGGTCGGCGAGGAAGATCCACCCCTCGCTGTCGACATGGCCCATGTCGCCGAGTGTGAAGACCCTGGGTCGCAGATAGCTGGAGGCCGTCTTCTCCGGGGCATTCCAGTACGCGAACGGTTCGGGCTTGTTCGGCGTATGGCAGAACAATCGTCCGACCTTGCCAGGAGCGAGTCGCGCGCCATCCTCATCCACGGCGAAGACCTCGAAACCGGGCACCGGTCGCCCGACTGTGCCGGGATGCGCCAGCCAGTCGGCGGAGTCGACCCGGGTGAACACACCGGCTTCGGAGGTCCCCCAGTACTCGACCAAGATCGGACCCAGCCAGTCGATCATCTGGCGCTTCACCGCCGGCGCAATCGGTGCGGCCCCATGAAGGACGACGTCGAGCGACGATAGATCGCGCAGCCGAGCACTCTCGTTGAGACGCAGCATCCGGACCATCATCGTTGGCACGAGATGCGTGCGGCGGACCTGCTCCTGCTCGATCAACTCGAGGGTGCGGGCTGCGTCGAACCTCCGCATGATCCGCAAGGTCGCCCCATTGCACAGATCGAAGAAAGCGAAACCACCGACGGCCGCGTGGTACGCCGGCCCGGCGACAAGGTGAACGCCCTCGCCGGTCATGGCGACATCGTGGCCGGCGTTGCGCTGCACGGCGAGCATCCCGTCGAGTGCAGCGGGGATGGCCCGCTTCACCCCTTTGGGGTGGCCGGTCGTCCCCGACGTATAGGAAAAACGCGACCCTGCCGGAGCGTCGAGCGCGAATGGGGTGGGGTCGCCACCGGCGACCATCGCTTCGTACGCATCGCCGAAGCAGATCGTCGTGATGTCGTCGGGGGCGAGGGAGGCGAGGTCGTCCTCGGCGAAGATCATCGTCAGGTCGGCGTCGCGGGCGACGTAGCCCACCTCGCTCGGCGCGAGCAGACCGTTGATCGGCACGAACCAGATGCCCGAGAGCATCGATGCGAGGTAGAGCTCGAAGAACTCGGCTCGGTTCTCGGTGAGTGTGCCGACATGACCACCGACCGGTACCCCAGTGGCCTGCATGGCCCGGCCCAGTCGAGTCGCTCGCTCGAGGAGTTCGGCGAAGGTGACCGTCGTCCCGAGGTCGTCGATCAGGGCGGGACGCTCGGGGTGGATGAGGGCGATGTCGACGGGCATCAGCCGCCCGTCGTCGACCAGTGCCAGGGTTCACTCGGGAGGTTGTAGAACCCGTATTGCGGGGCGACCTCGGCGAGGGCGCGGAACACGTCGCTGTTCCGGCTGCGCAGAACGCGACCGTTGAGGGTGAAATCGATCGCCAGACCGACCTCATGCTGGCTCAGGCCAGGCCGGGCTGTTGGCGGGCGGCACCGACTCGCTGGCATCTCCCAGATCGCATAGTCCGAGGTGCCGCAATTGGCTCGCCGGAGGCGAATTTGACTCTCAATGCTGCGGTAGCCGCCACCGCCAAGGTTGAACCCCCGAGCCGCCATGGCGGCGAGGATGCCGCGCACCTGGTCCTCCACCAGAACGTTGACGGTAATGCCGCTGACCGTCACGAGCTCGATATCGGAATCGGGGGGCACCGTGACGCTGCCACCACTCGGCGGGATGCGATTGGCGATCGCGTCGGCGATGCGTTGCTCCTCGACGCGAATCTGCTCGGAGAGTTCTGCTTCGAGCGCTTCAAGTGCGACCGCCTCGCTGAGACGACGCTCCTGACGATCGATTGCCTCGAGGAGGAGCTGGTCCTCGATGGCGAGGGCGGTCTCGAGTTCGGCGAGACGGAACCGCATCTCCTCGCGGTTGCTCTCAGCTTCGGCAGCGGCTTGCTCGGCGAGCAGGCGCTGGAACTCGAGCTCGGCCCCGATTGATCGTAGGTTGTCGAGCCCTTCGAGCCCGGTGCTGGTGCCAATCTCCGCCAGCGTCTCGGCCCGTGAGGCCTCCCATGGATCGTCGCCGAGGGCCTCGAGATCATCGAAGCCCTGGAAGGAGACATAGCTGTCGATCACGGCGTTCTGCAGGTCGATGCGGGCCTGTTCCTCTCGAACCTCAAGGTTGACGATCGCCTTGAGCGCAGTGGCCTGGACGGCGTCAGCGTCGATGACGGCTCGGTTGGCGGCCTCGACGGCCGCCTGCTGAGCGTCGACATTGCCCCGCGCGGCCGCGAGCGCGACCTCAAGATCGGCGACATCGGCAGTTGTTGCGTCGACCTCGCTCGCGAGTTCGGCAGCCTGGGCCTGGACCTCACGCCGCTCTTCGCGGAGCTCGTCGGGGGTCGCCGCGTCGACGATGGTCGCAAGCGTCGCCAGAGCGGCGACGGCAGCGAGGAAGGCCACTCGGTGGTGGCGATCGAAGATCGGACCCGTACCCATTTCGTCACACGTTCGTAACCGAACCACGAAGACGATACTGCCGAGTGACAGCCGAGTCACCCTCGGCGCAATCGGGAACGCGAGTCGAGCGTTGCCGCCTCGGGCAGTGCTCTCGTGGCGGTGTTCAGTTTCTCGGCTGCAAAGCTGGCGGCAGCCTAGTAGCGGGCTATGAACGACTCGATCTCGTCGCGCTGAATCACGTCGCCAATCTCGTCAAACACCCCGCCGCCGCGCTCATCGACCGTGCCCGAGATCGCCACCGGACCAGATCCCCGGTTGCGCAGCGCGAGGGCAGAGTCTCCACGTCGATCAGTCGTTTTTGGCGGTCAGGCCGCCGTCGACCGGAATGATGGCACCGGTGATGTACGACGCAGCAGGGAGCGCCAGGCTCAACGTTAGGTGGGCGACCTCTTCGGGATCGCCATAGCGCCGTAGTGCCGTGCGACGCCGTGCGAACGTGTCACGCATTTCGTCGGGGATGTCCTCGGTGATGCCGGTGAGGATCGGGCCGGGGCAGATCGCGTTGGCGGTGATGCCGTGCACGCCGAGGTTCACCGCCATCGACCGGGTGAGGCCGACGACACCGTGCTTCGCCGACGTGTACGGTATGGCGCCGCGCTGGGCGGTGATGCCTTCGGTCGATGCGATGTTGATGATCCGCCCCTCCCCACTGGCCTTGAGATCGTCGAGACAGGCCCGAACGAGGCGCTGGTGTGGCGTCAGGAGGACGTCGAGGGCCTTCATCCAGTCGTCTTCGAAGTTCGGGTCCTCGAGCGCGCCACCGACGGCGAGGCCGGCGTTGTTGACCACCACATCGATCGGGCCGAGCTCGGCCCGGATCTCCTCGACAGCGGCGATGATTGCGTCGGCGTCGGTGACGTCGAGCACGATGCCGTGCGCTGCGCCGCCGGCAGTGCGGATCCGGTCGACAACGGCATCGACCCGTTCTCGACTCAGATCGGTGACGGCAACCTTGGCGCCTTCATCGGCGAACAGGAAGGCGGTGGCCCGTCCCATGCCGGACGCGGCCCCGGTGATCACAACGACCTTGTCGGCAACAGAGCGGCTGCGGGTCGTGATGCGGTTGGTCATGAGGCCTCCGAGGCGTCAGTGGTCAGTTGGAATCCGAGATGATGCCGGTAGGGCTCGCCGGGGTGCACGACCGGGCTTGGTGCACGCGGCAGGTTGGGGGCGTCGGTCGCGGCGCTCATGTCGACATGAAGGGTCGTGTCAACGAGCCGATAGTGCACGGTTGCGGTGAGCGTGCCAGGGAAGCCCATGTCGCCGTCGGGGCTCGCGAGCGAGAAGGTGACGCCGGCGTCGGTGTCGATGACCTCCCACCGCTGCCGGCCGAAACCGTTGGCCCCGCCGTGCAACAGGTTGTCGCCCTCGTTCGCCTCAAGTTCTTGCACTACACCGTTGAGCTCGCACCGAGCACCGCCGATGCGGTTGGCAAAGCGCCCGACGATGACGCCGAGGTGGGGGTTTCGGGCATGGTCGGTGCGAGCCTCGCCATCGTCGAGGCGAAGGGTGATGTCGTCGACGGCGCCGTGGCGGTCGGGGGCTCGAATCACCTCGATCGCTGCGCCGAGATCGACCGGTTCGGCCTCGATCCCGGCTGCAGACTGGAGGGTGAAACGTCGCAACGGCACGGTCGCACCCTACGTCGTGTCACCATTTGCGTTCGTATGGAATCGGTGTGCTGCGCTCGCGGCGGGTACCGTCCGCGTCATGGATCTGGGACTCACACTTGGCTACTGGGGCCGTTCGATGCCACAGGACATGGTCACCCTGGCTGTCGAAGCGGAGAAGGCCGGCTTCGACGCCGTCTGGACGGCGGAGTCGTGGGGCTCCGACGCGTTCTCACCGCTCGTACTGATCGCCGCCCACACCGAACGCATCCGGCTCGGCACCGGTGTGGTGCAGCTCTCGGCCCGCACCCCGGCGGCGACGGCGATGCAGGCCGTCACGCTCGACCACATCTCCAATGGCCGCACGATCCTCGGTCTCGGCGTGTCGGGCCCGCAGGTCGTCGAGGGCTGGTACGGCATGCCGTCGCGCAAGCCACTCGCCCGAACCCGCGAATACGTCGAGATCCTGCGCCAGGCCTTCCGTCGCGAGGGCCCACTTGAGTTCCAGGGTGACCACTATCAGTTGCCCTACACCGGCGAAGGAGCGGAAGGCCTCGGAAAGCCGCTCAAGATCATGACGCATCCACTGCGGGAGATCCCGATCTGGATCGGTGCGGAAGGGCCCAAGAACGTCACCCAGACCTGCCAGATCGCCGACGGTTGGATCCCGCTCTACTACTCGCCGTGGCGGCCCGAGGTGTATCACGAGCACATCGTGGATCGGCCGCTCGACTTCGAGATCGGCGTCAATGTGTCGTTCCGGGTTGGTGATGTCGAAGAGAGCCTCTGGGCGACTCGTGGATTCCTCGGCTTCTACATCGGCGGCATGGGGGCCAAGGGGCAGAACTACCACACCAAGTTGATGGCTCGGATGGGCTTCGAACAGGAAGCCCACGAGATCCAGGACCTCTTCTTCGAAGGCAAACGCGATGAGGCGATCGCCAAGGTCCCGATCGAGTTCGCCGATGAGATCTCGCTCGTCGGTTCGCCCGAACGCATCAAGGACCGTCTCCAAGCTTGGGAGGAGAGCGCAGTCACGATGATCAATGTCGCTCCCCGCACGGTCGAAGAGGTCTGGCAGATCGCGGAGCTGGTCAAGGGGTGAGTCGCTGGCTCCTGCGCGACGACGTCCTGCGCGGTGATGACTACGACCAGCTATGGCGTGATCTCGCCGATTCGGGCGAGGGGATCCACGGTGAAGCCGATCTGATCAGTGCGCTGAGCGCTGGAGGATCGGTGCTCGACGCGGGCTGTGGCACCGGTCGAGTCGCGATCGAACTCGCTCGTCGCGGCCACGAGGTCGTCGGCGTCGACCTCGACTCGGGGATGCTCGACACCGCCCGAGCGAAGGCGCCCGAACTCGAGTGGCATCTCGCCGACCTGCTTGACGTCGACCTCGACCGCACCTTCGACCTCGTCGCCCTCCCTGGCAACGTCATGATCTTCCTCAGCCCCGAAACCGAAGCCGACGTTGTCGCCAACATGGCGCGCCACCTCGCCGCGGGTGGCCGACTGGTCGCCGGTTTCCAGCTCGGCGAGGGCCGCTACCGGCTCGCCGACTTCGACGACACTGCCGCTGCACTCGGACTCGAACTCGAACATCGATGGTCGACGTGGAGTCGTGCGCCGTTCGTTGCCGATAGCGCCGACTACGCGGTTTCGGTGCACCGTCGAGCCATGGTGGCCCGGTGACCGCCGCCAACGGTTCGGGAGAGGCGGCCGCCCTCGACGACCATACGGTGGCGCTCGACGTCGCCCATCGGGCCGGCGAGATGCTCGTCGATCTGATCCACTCGCCCGACCTTGACCGGCGCTGGGGCGGACTCGAACACGAAGGCGACGCCCGAGCGCACCGGTTCATCATGTCCGAGCTCCGCCGCATGCGGCCCGACGACGCGATCCTGTCCGA
The DNA here is from genome assembly GCA_002729125.1 of Acidimicrobiaceae bacterium. Taxonomy (GTDB): domain Bacteria; phylum Actinomycetota; class Acidimicrobiia; order Acidimicrobiales; family Aldehydirespiratoraceae; genus UBA11606. Next base: position 38,665 of record PBTQ01000022.1, read on the forward strand.
AGAGGGCACCGACGACCGGTCCCGCGTCGGGAAGGAGCGGGTCTGGATCGTTGACCCACTCGATGGATCGAGCGACTACGGCTACTCACCGCACTGGTCGGTCCATGTCGCACTTGTCGTCGACGGCGAACCAACCGTCGGTGCGGTCGCCGTACCCGGCTGGGAGACCACGTGGGGCACGGACCCCGCGCCGCAGCGAGTTCCAGCGGAGGTCGAGGCGGGTGAGGCGCCCCGCATTGTCGTATCCCGGTCGCGCAGCCGCTTCGACGGTAGCCGGCTGCAGGCCGCACTCGGGGCTGACATCTACACCGTGGGCTCTGCTGGCGTGAAGGCGATGGCGGTCGTGCGCGGCGACGTCGACGCGTACGTTCACGGTGGTGGCCTCTACGAGTGGGACTCGTGCGCGCCGGTCGCCGTCGCGCGCGCCGCTGGTCTCGTGTGCTGCCGGCTCGACGGTTCGCCGCTCGAGTTCAACAAGCCTGATCCGTGGTCACCCGGTCTCGTCATCAGTCGTCCCGACCTCGCTGACGACATCTGTGCGGTGATGGGCGACCGGCAGCCCTAGCCTTCAACCGTGGCCCCAAAGAAGATCCGCTACCAGTCCCGCTCTGTCGAAACCCACGTCGATGCAACGCGCGATGCCGTGTGGCAGCGCATCGTCGCTGTGATCCGCGACGAGGTCCGGCCCGCCGAGGAACTGTCGTTCGAGCCGCCGTGGCGTTTCGCCTACGAGGTCGGCACCGACGACTCGGCCCTCGAGTTTTGGCAGAGCACCGCGCTGATTCGCGATGACGGCCCCACCTGTCACATCGCCTGGGGGCTCGTGTTCGATCCCGAACCCAGCGAGGCCGCCCTCGACGAATCGGTTGAGATCTTGGCGCGCATGCAGGCGTCGCTCGACGCGATCGCCGCCGAACTCACCTGACCGACGCAGCGGGACGAGCTCGTCGCATGGCAGGGGGTGCGTTCCCTCTTCCAAGTCCGGTCGTACACTGACGAGCCATGCCCAGCCAGATTTCCCTGCCGCCTCGTCGTGCGTTGCGCCGGATTTTGTTGCCGGCAGGCCTGTTCGTTCTGGCCGTTCTTGTCGGTGCGTGTGGTGGTGGAGGTGGCACCGCCGTCGACGATGTCGTGGTCGACGAGACGACCACCACCACCACCGAGGCTGCTATCGCTGTCGACGAGACGACCACAACTGCGCCCCAAGAGCAGCCGCTCTCACCTCCGACCACACGTGGCCCAGCCCCGGTACTCGATGTTGATCCAATCGAGGGTTTCGGCGCGATCAACGTCGTCTCGGGCGAGCCGTCGTATCGCGGAATCCTGGGCCAACTCGATGCCGACCGGGCCGTCGTCCAAGCCGCTGCGCTCCCGCCCGAGCAGGCACCGGGTACGGCGCCGCTGACCGGACTTCCCCTCGGCGATTCGTCGATCGCCGAACGGCCGGCGATGGTGGTCAAGATCGACAACACCGCTGCGGCCCGCCCCCACGCTGGGCTCAATGACGCTGACCTCGTCTATGTCACCCAGGTTGAGGGAGGCTTCACGCGCCTTGCGGCCGTCTTCCACTCCCAGACCCCGCCTGAGATCGGCCCAGTGCGTTCGGCGCGTACGACGGACATTTCCGTCTTCAGCTCGCTGAACGGCCCGATTTTTGCGTGGTCCGGCGCCAACCCAGGTCACCGGGTACTCATCCGTCGGTATGAAATGGTTGACCTTGGTGCCGCCACGCGAAGCGAGTACTACCGGGCGGCCGATCGTCCCAGTGTCTACGACCTGATGACCGACCCGACGGTGCTGTGGGGTATCGCCGAGTCGGCCGGTGAAGGTGGAGCGCCACCCGCCCACTTCGAGTACCGAAGCGAGATTACCGCCCTCCCTGCATCTGCCCAGGCCACCTCATCGTTTCGAATCGACTACCCCTCAGCGACGATGGAGTACGCCTGGAACGGCAGTGGATGGGCCCGAACGCAGAACAGCGAACCCCACCTTGATGCTGATGACGTCCCGGTCGCGCCGGAGAACGTTGTCATCGCCGAGGTGCGCCTGGTTGATACCGGGAAACGCGACGGCGCCGGGTCGCCGGTTGTCGAGCAACAGTTCATCGGGAGCGGTCGCGGCTGGGTGTTCACTGATGGACAGTTCGTCCGGGTCGTGTGGACGAAACCGTCGCTGGACGCAGCCGCGACCTGGACCACGCCCGACGGCGTGCCGGTGCCGCTCACACCTGGGCAGACCTGGGTCGAGCTCGCGCCCGCCGACTCCGTCACTATCGGCGAGTCCTGAGATCCCAGTACCGAGGGTCCGTACGCCGGTCGAGCTGACCGGCCGGAAGAATCAGATCCTCTTGATCAGAGTGCCGGTGCCGAGGCCGCCACCGCAGCACATCGAGACGATGCCGTACTCCCCATCGCCGCGCTGCAGCTCGTGAACAGCCTTTGTTATGAGGATCGCGCCGGTACCGCCGAGCGGATGACCAAGGGCGATCGCGCCCCCGTTCGGGTTGACCTTGTCCATGTCGGCGCCGAGTTCTTTGGCCCAGGCCAGCACGACTGAGGCGAAGGCCTCGTTGATCTCGAAGACGTCGATGTCGTCCATCGAGAGGTCGTTGTCGGCGAGCAGCTTCTTGGTCGAGTCGATTGGACCTTCGAGCATGGTGACCGGGTCGACGCCGACGAGGTTGACATCGATGATCTCGGCGAGCGGGGTGAGGCCAAGCTCGTCGGCCTTCTCCTTGGTCATCATCATGACGGCGCCTGCGCCGTCGCTGACCTGGCTGGAGGTGCCGGCGGTGTGCACCCCATCCTCCCGAGCGACGGGCTTGAGGTTGCGAAGACCCTCAAGCGTGGTGTCGCGCAGTCCGCCGTCCTTGGTCACGGTGATTGTGTCGCCGATTTCCTTGCCATCCTCGTCGAGGACGGGGACCGTGACGGGCACGATCTGGGTGGCGAAGGCATCTTCCGCCCAGGCTTTGGCGCTGAGTTGCTGGCTGCGCAGGCCAAAGGCGTCGGTGTCGTCACGGGTGATGTCCCACTTCTCGGCGATGCGCTCGGCCCCCTCGAACTGCGAGGTGAACTCGTAGTGCTCCCAGTACCGCTTGTTGACCGGGCGACCAAGGCTCTTGTCGCGTGTGGTCGACCCCATCGGCACGCGGCTCATCAGCTCAACGCCGCAGGCGACGGCGGCTTCGACGACGCCCGATTTCACCATCGAGTAGGCCAGGTTGGTGGCCTGCTGCGACGAACCGCACTGTGTGTCGACGGTGGTGGCAGGCACCTCGAGGGGCAGACCAGCGGCAAGCCATGCGTTGCGTGCCACGTTCATGGTCTGCATGCCCGCTGCCGACACACAACCGCCGACGACCTGGCCGATCTCGGTCGGATCGATACCGCTGCGATCGAAGAGGGCCTTCTGGACATCACCCAGCACGCTGATGGCGTGTCCGGTGGAGAGTTCGCCGTTGCGGCGCCCAACGGGGCTGCGCACGGCATCGACGATGACGACCTGACGTTCACTCATACCCGACAGCGTACGTGAACGGTCGTTAACTACGCCAGAGGCACAAGGGTTGCCTCGCTCAGCGGACCTCGGCGATCTCGTAGCTGACCGCGCCGGCACCGAGCTGGCCCTTGCCGACCGCCTGGACGGCGTTAAGCCAGGTGTAGCGCTCGTCGCTCGTTTCGAACTTCGGGGCCATATAGATCGGTTTGGTACCCGGGCCTTCGGACCAGTCGGCTCGGCCTTCGTAGGTGATGTAGATCAGGGCGCCATCGTCGGTCTCCACAACCACCCGCACGTCGAGCGAGGCGATGCCGTCCTTGCTGGTTCGCATCCAGTCGGCAGCGGCGTTGCCCTTGACGGTGCCGTTGAGCCGCTCGCCAGTGACCGAACCGCCGGAGACCTCGGCGATCGTGCGGGCACCGGCCGGGCCGGCGCCGATCAGGTGCATGCCACCGATCGTGGCGTCGAGCGTGCAGAGCGGGATGAGTTCCATGCGGCGCACCGTAGATGGTTGGGTATGCACCGCACACGCCTGCAAGCATGGCGATCATGACCAGCACCGCTCCGGCCGACCGCACTGTGTTTCGCACCTGCCCGCTCTGCGAGGCGACGTGCGGTCTGCAGATCGAGATCAAGGACGGCGCGGTCAAGCGCATCCGTGGAGATCAGGATGACGTGTTCTCCAAGGGCTTCATCTGCCCGAAGGGTTCGACCCTCAAACAGCTGTACGAAGATCCTGATCGGCTCCGCATGCCGGTCGTGCGACGTGGCTTCGATGACGACGGCGCTCCGATCTTCGAAGAGGTCGAGTGGGACGAGGCCTTCGCTGTGGTCGGCGAGAAGTTTGCCGCGGTGAAAGCCGAGCACGGCAACGAGGCGGTCGGCGTCTACCTCGGCAACCCGAATGCGCACAATCTCGCCTGGAACACGCATGCTCGAGCGTTCCTCCAGGCGATCGGTTCGCGTTCGATGTTCTCGGCGAGCACGGTCGATCAGATGCCTCGCCACGTGGCGTCGGGCTACCTGTACGGCAACGGCATGCGGATGCCGGTTCCCGACCTTGACCGCACCGACCTGCTCATGTTGCTCGGCACCAATCCGTTCGTGTCAAACGGCAGTATCTGCACCGCTCCCGATTACCCGGGCCGTATCCAGGCCGTTCGCAATCGGGGCGGCAAGGTCGTCGTCATCGATCCAAGCCGCACCCCCACTGCAGAGGCCGCCGATGAGCACATCGCCATCCGTCCGGGTACCGACGCCGTCCTCCTCGCTGCGATCGTCCATCGCTTGATCGGCACCGATCAGGTGTCGATGGGTCGGGTCGCAGCGCTGGTCGATGGGATGAACGAACTCCGCGACACCGTCGAGCCGTTCTCGCCCGAGTACGCCGAGCTCGTCACCGGGGTCGCTGCCGGGACGATCGAGCGACTCGCCGATGACATCGCCACCGCGCCGACCGCTGCGGTTCACGGTCGCATCGGCACGACCACCGTCGAGTTCGGCACGCTCACCACCTGGTTGATCGATGTCATCGCGATCCTCACCGGCAACCTCGACGAGCCCGGCGGTTCGATGTTCCCTCGATCGGCGATCGAACGGGTTCGCCCCGAGAAGCAGGGGCGGCCCTATCGCACGGGTCGTTGGCAGAGCCGAGTCAACGCCCACCCCGAGATCCAGGGCGAACTCCCCGCCGCCGACTTGCCGGTCGAGATCCTCGAGCCGGGCGAAGGCCAGCTCAGGATGATGTTCACCGTCGCCGGCAATCCGGTGCTGTCGTGCCCCGACGCCGAACAGATGAACGAGGCCTTCGCGTCGCTTGATGCGATGGTGAGCATCGACATCTACCTCAACGAAACCACCCGCCACGCCGATGTCGTGCTGCCGCCGGCGTCGGCGCTCGAGAAGAGCCATTTCGACATTGCCTTTTCGAACCTGTCGGTGCGCAACGTCGCCAACTACTCGGCGCCAGTCTTCGACTCCGAACAGCCCGCCGAGGACGACATCATCGCTCGCCTCGCCCTCCTTGCGATGGGGATGGAGGGCGACGCCACCCTCGTCCACGACCAGCTCGTCAACCAGCTGCTTTCCGCCGAGGTCGGGGTCCCGGGCTCGCCGGTCGAGGGCCGCAACGTCGAGGACCTCATCGCCATGGTCGACGGCGACACCGGCAGCGATCGCATGCTCGACGCGATGTTGCGCACCGGCCCGCACGGCGATGCCTTCGGTGCGAATCCTGACGGCCTCAGTCTGCAGAAGCTGCGCGACAACCCGCACGGCATCGACCTCGGGGCCCTTGAGCCTCGGCTGCCCGATGCGCTCCAGACGCCGGAGAAGCGGATCGATCTCTTCGCCGGTCCGCTCCTCGAGGAACTCACTCGCCTGGAAGCCCGCGTCGTCGAGTGGGCGGGCGACGGTCGTCTCCGGCTGATCGGTCGTCGTCATCTGCGGTCGAACAACTCGTGGATGCACAATATCGAGGTGCTGGTCAAGGGCAAGGCCCGCTGCACCTTGCAGATCAACCCCGATGATGCTGCCGAACTCGGCGTGGTCGACGGCGGCAAGGCGTCGGTTCGGAGCCGGGTCGGCGAGGTCACCGCCGACGTCGAGGTCACCGACATTGTCATGCCCGGTGTCGTTTCGCTGCCACACGGCTGGGGTCACGGCCAACCGGGGGCCCGACTCGATGTCGCCGCCCGTCACGCCGGCGTGAACTCGAACGTGCTCACCGATCCGCTCGCAATCGATCCGGTGTCGGGCACGAGTGTGCTCAACGGCATCCCGGTCGAGGTTGCTCCTGCCTGAGCACCACCGGCCGGCGGAAGTGCTCGAGGGCCCAGTCCTCGTGCTTCGACGCGTCGACGCAGCCTACGCAGCGGAGCTGCGCGGGGCGTTGCGAGCCAGCATCCCGGAGCTCCGCAACTTCATGGACTGGGCCCAGGACGACCCGTCCGCCGAGGACGCCATCGGGGAGTTCCTCGCTATCTGTGATCGCGACTGGATCACCGACCGGGCCTACAACTTCCACGTCTTCCTCGCTGACTCAGATGCGCTCATCGGCAACTGCGCGCTGATGCGTCGGTCCGGTCCGGCGGCGATCGAGATCGGCTACTGGATTCGGTCGGATCACGCAGGCCGTGGTTACGCCACCGAGGCGGCGGCGATTCTCGTCGAGGCTGCGTGGGGAATCGACAGCATCGAGCGCATCGTGATTCGCCATGATCTCGCCAACGGTGCGAGTGGCCGGGTGGCTGAAAAGCTCGGCTTCGTCGAGGTCGATCGGGTGGCGGTCGAGGTTGTGGCAGAGGGCGAAAGCGGAGTCGACCTCATTCGCGAGCTGATCCGGCCAGAGCCGCTCTGACCCCGCTGCACGAGGAACGTGTGTCGAGCCGCGTCGCCAACCGACGTGCCGCCGGTGGCAACCTCACGACCTCATGTGGCCGGGGGAGTGTGACACCACCCTGACCAATCGGGCAGGCTGTTAGCCATGACCGAACACGGCCTCGACCTCTCCGGCGACTTCACCGGCCGACCGGGCGCAGCGTTCGTGGTCGGCGGAAGCGGCGGTCTCGGGATGGCGGTCGTCCGAGAACTCGCCGCCCGCGGCAGTCATGTCGCCTTCACCTATCGCCAGAACGAAGCGTCGGCCGCCCAACTCGCCCAGACGGTGAGCGATCTCGGCCGTCAGGCGTGGACGATCGGACTCGACCTCCGGAACCACGATGGTTGCGCGCAGGCGATCGATGCGATTGCGGAAGCGGCCGGAGGCATTCACACGCTCGTCTATGCGGCCGGCCCCCACGTTCCGCAGAAGCATTTGTCGAAGGTGACCCCAGCCGAGATGCAGGAACAGCTCGACGCCGATGCTTCCGGGTTCTTCGCCGTCGCTTCGCCCGCACTCCCGCACCTTCGCCAGACCGAAGGGAGCATCGTCGCCGTGACCACGGCCGCCACCCGGCGCTATCCGGTACGCGACGGACTGTCGTCGATCCCGAAGGCCGCGGTTGAGGCGGCGATCAGAGGCATCGCTGCCGAAGAGGGCCGTTTCGGGGTTCGGGCCAACACGGTGGGGCCCGGCATGCTCGTCGACGGGATGGCCGAGCGACTGATGGCGTCGGGCGATCTCAACGAGTCTGCGCTCGACGCTGCCCGGGCCAATATCGCCATGCGGCGGTTTGGTTCCGCCGCCGATATCGCCGAAGCGGTCTGCTTCCTGGCATCGCAGCGGGCGAAGTTCATCACCGGTCAGCATCTCGATGTCGACGGTGGTTTCACCGTCTGACGACTTCCCCGTGTGACCGGCGTCGCACTAGGTTCGCGGGCGCCTACTCCAGAGGAGACGCCTTGTACCCCGGACATCACGCTGCGACCCGTCCTGATCACCCAGCCATCGTCATGGCCGACACCGACGAGGTCATCACCTACGCCGAGCTCGACGAGGAGGCCAACCGCCTCTCGAACCTGTTCCGCAGCATCGGGCTGAAGCCGGGCGACCACATCGCTTTCTGCCTCGAGAACAACGCCCGCTTCCTTGTGCTGTGCTGGGGCGCTCACTACGCCGGGCTCGTCTACACCGCGATGAGCAGCCGCCTCACCACCGACGAGATGGCGTACATCATCGACAACTGCGGTGCCAGGGTCTTCATCACCTCGCCGTACAAGTCCGACCAGGCCGCCGAGTTGCGCGACCAGATGCCAAACGTCGAACTGCGGCTCTCGATGGGCGGTGCGATCGCCGGCTACGACTCTTACGAGGACGCTGTCGCCAACGCCTCCCCCACGGCGCTCGAGCACCGCACAGCAGGCATGGACATGCTCTACAGCTCCGGCACGACCGGCCGACCCAAGGGCGTGCTCCCAACCGTTCCCGAGACACCGCTCGAGGAGTCCGGCACTGGAGTCGCCGGCCTGCTCGCCCTCCTCTTCGGAGCCAACGAGGAGTCGCGCTACCTCTCGCCGGCGCCGCTCTACCACGCTGCCCCGTTGCGTTTCACCATGGGCACCCACGTCACCGGCGGCACCGTCGTCGTGATGGAGCGGTTCGACGCTGTCGACTATCTCCGCCTGATCGAAGAACACCGCATCACGATCTCCCAGGTCGTTCCCACGATGTTCGTTCGGATGCTCAAGCTCAACGAGGAAACCCGCAACACGTACGACACCTCCTCGCTCAACGTCTGTGTCCACGCAGCCGCGCCGTGCCCGGTCGAGGTCAAGCGCAAGATGATTGACTGGTGGGGGCCTGTCATCCACGAGTACTACGCCGGCACCGAAGGCAACGGCTTCGTGTACTGCAACAGCGAACAGTGGCTCGCCCATCCCGGCACCGTCGGCTCCGCTGTACTCGGTGTGATCCACATCGTTGGTGAGGACGGCGAAGAGGTGCCCGTCGGCGAAGAGGGCACGATCTACTTCGAGTCCGACACCCAATTCGAATACCACGGCGATCCCGAGAAGACGCAGGGCTCACGCCTCGCCAACGGTTGGTCGACCCTCGGCGACGTCGGCAAGGTCGACGAGGATGGCTTCCTCTACCTCACCGACCGCAAGGCGTACATGATCATCACGGGCGGCGTGAACGTGTACCCGCAAGAAGCGGAGAACGCCCTCACCATGCACCCAAAGGTCGCCGACGTTGCCGTCATCGGCGTGCCCAACGAGGACTTCGGCGAAGAGGTGAAGGCGGTTGTGAAGCCGGTTGAGATGCCGGCCGACGACGACGCTGCATCGGCGCTCTCTCGAGAGTTGATCGCCTACTGCAAGGAACAACTCGCCGACGTGAAGTGTCCGCGATCGGTCGACTTCCGAGAAGAACTGCCGCGTCACCCGACGGGCAAGCTCTACAAGCGCCTGCTGAAGGACGAGTACTGGGCCGACGCTGGTCGCTCGATCTGAGCCCTTCGCAGCCTCGGTCAGGGGTGATTGTCAGGCTGCGTGGCGTCAGTCGATCTTCAGGACCCGGGTTGCGTTGTCGCGCAGGAACTTCGGCCAGACGTCATCGTTAAACCCGACGTGTTGCATGTCGCCCATGATCCGCTCGAGCGACAGGCCCATCGGGAAGTAGCCGGCGTAGATGATCTTGTCGGCGCCGCGGGTGTTGGCGTACTCGATGATCGACTGGGGGTAGTACTTCGGGGCGAACGCCGAGGTCGAGTAGTGGAGCCCCGGCCATTTGAGCATGAGCTTGACGATCAGGTCGTCCCACGGCTCGCACCCATGGCGGGTTACGAAGGTGAGCTCGGGGAAGTCGTACATGACCTGATCGATGCGCTCGACGAGCTGTGGGCTCATCGGCAGCCGGGGGCCGGGCACTCCGGCGCACACGAAGATCGGGATGTCGAGCTCACAGCATGTCGAGTAGATCGGGTAGTACAGCGGGCTGTCGATCGGGACCTGTGGCGTGCAGCCGACCGGGAAGGTGCCGACGGCCTTGATGTCCCACTCGTCCTTGAGTCGGCGGATCTTGCGGACCTCGCCCATCACGTCGTTGGGGTCGACATTGGCCTGCGGAATGAAACGGTCGGGGTGTTCAGTGAGGGCGCGTTGGCTCTGCTCACCCTCACATCCGATCAAGCCGTACTCGATACCGAAGCGATCCATCTCGCCGAGGGTGACCTCGATCGGGTCAGCGTCGCTGCCATAGAGTTCCTTCGGCACGTTCTTGAACATGTACTCGACAGGGAACTCGAAGTCGGTCGACTCACCGTCCTTGAGCTGGTTCCTGATGAAGTCGTAGACTGCGAAGTCCTTGTCGGGAAACCCGATCATGGTGTCGATCACGCCGATTCCGGATGGTGGAGCCATAGCGCCGACCGTAATCGGATCGTCGACTTCGGGACCAAAACGTCGGCGGCGTAGACTGACGGGCGATGACGAACGACGACCGGTTCCGGCTCGACCGGGTCCCTGCCACCGAGGACGACTGGCGTGGCGCCGTCGACGGCGTGCTCAAGGGGCGCCCCTTCGAGAAGGTGTTGGTGAATCAGACCGCCGGCGGCCTCGACATTCAGCCGCTGTACGCGCCGGCATCCACCGAACCGATCCTGCCGGTCGATCCCCACCGTGTCGCCCACGGGTGGGACATTCGGCAGCGGCACGAGGCGACCTCGCCCTCGGCCTGTCAGGCGGCGATGCTCGACGACCTCGAGCACGGCGTCACCTCGATCGAGCTCGGCACGCCGGCCACGGCCTGGGGCCTCGATGAGCTCCGTGACGCGTTGGAGGGCGTGCTGCTCGATATCGCACCCGTCGTGCTCGCGCCGCACACCGACCTGGACTCGGCCCGCGCCCTGGTGGACCTCCTCAATGAACGCGGCGATGCCCTCACGAGCCGTTGCTGCCTCGGCCTCGACCCGATCGGGGCCTACGCCCGAAGCCACCGCGTTGGTGCCGTCGACCAGGTCGCCGAATTCGCCTCATCGATCGCCGACACGCACCCGAACGTCTTCGCATGCACGATCGACACGACCCGGTACGTCGATGCCGGCGCCGACGAAGTGTGGGAGATCGCCTGGATGCTCGCCACCGGCGTGGCGATGCTTCGAGCGCTCGAAGCCGCCGGCCTTCCGGTCGAGCGGGCCGCTGCCACCATCAGCTTCCGGGTTGTGGCTGATGCCGATCAGTTCCTCACGATCGCGCGGCTGCGAGCGGCCCGATCCCTGTGGGGTTCGGTACTCGCCGCCTGTGGGGTCGACACCCGCCCGTCGCAGTTCCATGCAGTCACGTCGCCGGCGATGTTCTCGCGCCGCGATGCGGCGGTGAACATGCTCCGTTCGACGTCTGCGGCATTCGGCGCAGGTGTCGGCGGCGCCGACTCGGTGACCGTCCTGCCGTTCGACGGCTCCGACTCCACGCTCGCTCGTCGGAACGCCCGCAATATCCACCACCTGCTGATCGAGGAGTCCGGTGTCAACCGTCTCGTCGACCCGGCTGCCGGTTCCGGCTTCGTCGAGTCGCTCACGGATCGCCTCTGCGACGCCGCCTGGTCGGCCTTTCAGCAGGTTGAGGCCGACGGTGGCATGGTTGCCGTCCTTGAGTCCGGTGCGGTGGAGACCACGATCGATACGGCGTGGTCGGCTCGTCTCGCACGTCTCGCTACCCGGAAGGAATCGGTCACCGGCGTATCGGAGTTCCCCGACGACGCGCCCGGTGCGGTGATCCCCGAGCCCGTCGGCGGGTTCCCGCTCCGCCGTCCCGCTGCGCCGTTCGAGACGTTGCGCGACGCCGCCGACCGGGCCTGCGACACCGGCGAGTCACCGGTCGTTCACCTCGCTGCTCTGGGTTCGCTGGCCGATCACACCGCCCGTTCGACCTGGATCACGAATTTCTTGGCCGTCGGCGGTCTCGATGTGATCGGTGGCGACGCCGATGGGGCAGCATCCGCAGCCGACGCCGTCGCCGCCTTCGAGCAGGCGGGTGCATCGGTTGCGGTGCTCTGTTCGTCGGATCCGGTCTACGCCGAACTAGCCGCACCGGCGGCCACGGCTTTGAAAGCTGCCGGTGCGGATTGCGTGGCCCTCGCCGGTCACCCGGGTGAACGTCGCGACGAACTGGCGTCCGCCGGCGTCGACGCCTTTTTCCATGTCGGGATCGACGTGCTTGCGGCGCTCACCGACCTGCATGAACGCTTGGGGGTGCGCTGATGGGGAATGTCGAGAAGCTCGGATGGTCGTCCTTCGTGCTCGGCTCGTTGGTCTTCACCGCCGCTGGGATCATGAACGGTGATTGGTGGACCTTCGTCGGGGGTCTGCTGTACGTGGTCGGATGTGCGGCCTTGCTCCGCAGCGCCACCGAGAGGAGTGCGTCATGAGTTCGATTCCGGATTTCGCGTCGGTGCCCCGCCCTGCCGGCACGGTGACGCCGTCCGGCGCTGACCTCGATGCCTGGCGGACGCCGGAGGGCATTGATGTCCCCGCCTCACTTGCCGCCGACATCAACACCGACCTTGCGTTCCCCGGGACCTTCCCCGGACTGGCGCCGTTCGTCCGTGGTCCTTACCCGACGATGTACGTCAACCAGCCGTGGACGATCCGTCAGTACGCCGGTTTCTCCACCGCCGAGGAGTCCAACGCCTTTTACCGTCGCAACCTTGCGGCTGGCCAGAAGGGTCTGTCGGTTGCCTTCGATCTCGCCACCCACCGCGGCTACGACTCCGACAATGCGCGGGTGACCGGCGATGTCGGCATGGCAGGTGTGGCAATCGATTCGATCCTCGACATGCGACAGCTCTTTGACGGCATCCCGCTCGACAAGATGAGCGTGTCGATGACCATGAACGGTGCAGTGCTGCCGATCCTCGCCCTCTATGTGGTGGCGGCCGAGGAACAGGGCGTCGCTCCCAGCCAGCTCGCCGGGACCATCCAGAACGACATCCTCAAGGAGTTCATGGTCCGCAACACCTACATCTATCCGCCGACTCCGAGCATGCGGATTATCTCCGACATCTTCGCCTTCGCCAGCCAGGAGATGCCTCGCTTCAACTCGATCTCGATCTCCGGCTACCACATGCAGGAGGCGGGAGCGACGGCGGATCTTGAGCTGGCCTACACGCTGGCCGACGGTGTGGAGTACGTGCGGGCCGGCGTTGCCGCTGGCCTCGACGTCGATGCGTTTGCGCCGCGTCTCAGCTTCTTCTGGGCGATCGGGATGAACTTCTTCATGGAGGTCGCCAAGCTCCGGGCCGCCCGTCTGCTGTGGTCACACCTGATGGCCCAGTTCGACCCGAAAAACCCTAAGTCGTCGTCGTTGCGCACCCACTCCCAGACGAGCGGATGGTCGCTCACCGCCCAGGACGTGTTCAACAACGTCATCCGCACCTGTGTCGAAGCGATGGCAGCCACTCAGGGACATACCCAGTCACTGCACACCAACGCCCTCGACGAGGCACTTGCGTTGCCCACCGACTTCTCGGCGCGGATCGCCCGCAATACCCAGCTGTTCCTTCAGCAAGAGAGCGGCACGACCCGCACCGTCGACCCGTGGGGCGGCAGCCACCATGTCGAGTGGCTCACCAATGAACTGGCCCACAAGGCGATGGCACACATCACCGAGGTCGAGGAGATGGGGGGCATGGCCGCCGCGATCGAGGCTGGCATCCCGAAGCTGCGCATCGAGGAGGCCGCCGCCCGCACCCAGGCCCGCATCGATTCGGGGCAGCAGGCGGTGATCGGTGTCAACCGGTACCGACTCGAGCCCGACGAGGCAGACGACATCGAGGTGCTCAAGATCGAGAACGCCGAGGTCCGCTCCGCCCAGCTGGCGAAACTTGAGCGGCTGCGTGCCGACCGAGATCAGGCCGACGTCGACGCGGCCCTTCACGCACTCACCAATGCCGCCGACGGTGGTGAGGGCAACCTGCTGGCCCTCGCGATCGATGCCGCCCGGGCCAAGGCGACGGTGGGGGAGATCAGCGACGCCCTCGAAAAGGTCTACGGTCGTCATGTCGCAACCATCCGCACGATCGAAGGGGTGTACCGGGCCGAAGTGGGTGCCGAAGCTGATTCCGTCGTCGCCGTCCGAGCGAAGGTTGACGAGTTCGCCGCGGCGAACGGCCGCCGCCCGCGCATCCTGATCGCCAAGATGGGCCAGGACGGTCACGACCGTGGCCAGAAGGTGATCGCCACTGCGTTCGCTGATCTCGGGTTCGATGTCGACATTGGGCCGCTTTTCCAAACGCCGGAAGAGGTCGCTCGCCAGGCCGTCGAAGCCGACGTCCATGTCGTCGGTGCGTCGTCGCTTGCCGCCGGGCACCTCACCCTCGTGCCTGCGCTGCGCGATGCGCTGGCCGAGCTCGGGCGGCCCGGCATCAAGATCACCGTCGGCGGGGTGATCCCGCCCGACGACATACCCGAGTTGCTCGACATGGGGGCGGTCGCCGTCTATCCCCCCGGCACGGTGATCCCCGACGCCGCACTCGAACTCCTCGATCTGCTCGGCTGATGGCCCGTGGCCGGCGGGCCCTTCGCCGGCAACAGGGGCTCACGAGCCATCAGAGTTCGATCTGGCTGCGAGCGATCGACGTAGCATTGGGGGCGATCATCGTGGAGATGATCTCCACGTGGCGCTCATCGGTGGCGTAGACCCGGTAATCCTCGACCGAATCGAACTCGGCCACGATCGCGATGTCGCCGGTGTTGTCGGCGAGTTCGAGGTCGAGACCGATCGCGAAGCTTGCGCACTCGGGCACGCCAGCGACCCATTCGAGGAGGGCATCTCGGATCACAGGACCCATGTGCTTGGCGTCGTCGTTGAGCGTGGTGATGACGTGATGACGGATCATGGGCTGCATCATAGGTAGCGTCGTCGTATGGCTTCCGGTGGCACTGTGCCTTCTGATCTCGCTGCCGGCGTGCTCGCCGGTGATCGGACCGCGATCGGTCAGGCAATCACGCTTGTCGAGTCGATCCTTCCGAAGCATCGCGTCGATGCCGCAGCGCTGCTGGGTGCACTGCTTCCCCACAGGGGCGATGCCCACCGAGTCGGCATTACCGGGGTGCCCGGCGTCGGCAAGTCAACCTTCATCGAGGCGCTTGGGCTGCAGTTGACCGGCGCCGGCCACAAGGTGGCCGTCCTCGCTGTCGACCCGTCGAGTTCTCGCACTGGCGGCTCGATCCTGGGTGACAAGACCCGCATGGCCCAGTTGTCGGTCGACCCCGACGCGTTCATCCGCCCCTCACCGTCGGCGGGAACGTTGGGTGGCGTCACCCGCGCCACTCGCGAGGCGATGATCGTGCTCGAAGCCGCCGGTCACGATGTCGTGCTCGTCGAGACGGTAGGGGTCGGTCAGAGCGAGACGGTCGTGCACGGCATGGTCGACATCTTCGTCGTCTTGATGCTCTCCGGCGCAGGCGACGAGTTGCAGGGCATCAAGAAGGGCGTACTCGAGCTCGCCGATCTGCTGGCAGTCAACAAGGCCGACGGCGTCAACGTCGACAAGGCGAAGCAGGCGGCGGTCGACTACCGGCGGGCGCTGCATCTCGTCCAACCACCAGGGGCCTCGTGGGAACCTCCCGTGCTCACCTGCTCGGCGATCGAACGCACCGGGCTCGCAGAGCTCTGGTCCGAAATCGAACGCCACCGGGCGTTGATGACCGAGACGGGCGAGCGCGACGCGCGCCGCCGGGAGCAGAAGCTCACCTGGATGCGAACGATGCTGCAGGAACGGCTGCTGGCGCACTTCGATGCCGATCCGGTGTTCGCCGCAGCTCGGGCCGATGTCGAGGCAGCGGTGAGCGACGGTTCGCTGACACCGTCGGTGGCGGTCGATCAGCTGCTCGACCGCCTCGGCCCGTAGCGATCTGACGGCGGCGGGTCCCTGGTCTAGCCTCCCTTCCTAGGAAGCCATCGCCTCGGAGGCCCTCATGACCATTGACGTCGACCTGTGGGATCACGACGCATTCCAACGTCAGGAACACCATGAACTGCTCGCCCAACTGCGCGAGACGGATCCAGGCGTGCACTGGGTCAACGAGGCAGATGAGGGGCCGGGCTACTGGGCCATCACCCGTCAGGCCCACCTGAAAGAAGTCAACCGTCAGGCCGACCTCTTTTCGTCGAACGCCCGCGGCACCCAGATGCACGAGCCGGACTTCGACAATCCGATGACCCAGGCCATGAACCAAGGCCTGATGATCGAACTCGATGCTCCGAAGCACACTCGCTTCCGGCGCATCGTGTCGCGAGGATTCACTCCGCGGATGATCCGGCTATTGGAGGACTACCTCCAGAACCGCACCGACTCGATCATCGACAAGGTGGGCGAACAGGGCCACGCCGAGTTCGTCGAGGATCTCTCGTCGGAGTTGCCGCTGCAGGCAATCGCCGAGATGGTCGGCATCCCGATCGAGGACCGCAGCAAGATCTTCGACTGGACCAACCGCATGATCGGTGGCAACGATCCCGACTTTGCGGCTGACGCCGACGAAGCCACCGGTGCTGCGGCCGAACTCTTCGCCTACAGTCGTGGCCTTCAGATGGAGCGTCGCGACCAGCCCGCCGACGACATCATCACCACGCTGCTCTCCGCCGACGTCGACGGCGAAAAGCTCAGCGAGGACGAGTTCGACATGTTCTTCCTCCTCTTGTCGGTGGCGGGCAACGAGACCACCCGCAACTCGATCACCCGCGGGATGATGGGATTCTTCGACTTTCCCGAACAGTGGGAGAAGTACAAGAGCGACCCCGCTCGGTACGAGGAGACCATGGTCGACGAGGTCGTTCGGTGGGCCACCCCGGTTCTGCACTTCCGTCGCCAGTGCACGCAGGACTACGAACTCAACGGTGTGAAGATGAAGGCCGGCGACAAGGTCGTGCTGTGGCACATCGCTGCGAACCGCGATCCCCGGGCGTTCGACGATCCGTGGAACTTCGACATCGAACGCACTCCCAACGACCATGTCGGGTTCGGTGGCGGTGGCCCGCACTTCTGCCTCGGCGCCAACCTGGCCCGCATGGAGATCAAACTGATGTTCCGCGAGATTGCCAAGCGCCTCCCCGACATCCACCTGGCCGGCGATGTCGCCTACCTGCGCTCGAACTTCATCGGCGGCGTGAAGAAGTTGCCGGTGGCGTTCACCCCGACCCCGTCGCTGAACACCGTGTCGATGGAACGCCTCGGCTCGGCTGCCGGTGTGTCGGGCACCGAGGGGTTCGGCGGCGACGTCGAGCGAACCTCCTGAATCTGGGCGCAGGCGCTCCCGTTAGCCTGCGTCGATGTTCGTCGATCATCTGCGCCCGACGCCGCTGACAACGATCCAGATCGTCGTCGGGCTGTGGCTGTTCGGCGTTGGCCTTGGGTTTGTCGTGCGCGGTGCAAACGGCCAAGGTGCATGGACCGTCTTTCACGATGGTCTTTCGCAGCACACGCCACTGTCCATCGGTGGGGCGACGGTGCTCACCGGGCTTGTGATCCTTGTCGTCGTGCTCGCGATGCGGGTTCGGATTGGGCTGGGGACATTGCTCAACATCGCGACCATCGGCCCGGCCACCGACACCACGCTCTGGCTGCTCGACGAACCGGACTCGACCTTCGTCCGGGTGGTGCTGACGCTTGCTTCGCCATTCGTGATCGCCCTCGGCAGCAGCCTCTACCTCGGTGTCCACTGGGGTCCTGGGCCACGCGATGGCCTGATGACCGGGCTCAACGACCGAGGGGTGTCGATCCGGCTGGCTCGCTTCCTGATCGAACTGACCGCCTTTGTCGTCGGCTTCGTCCTTGGTGGCGCAGTCGGCTGGGGGAGTGTGTGGGCCGTTTTGGCTATCGGTCCGGCCGTGCAGTGGATGCTGCCGTGGTTCGACCAACCGACCGACGGTGGTTGGCAGGCCGGACGTGACGTGGCAACGTGACGCGATGCAGACCCAAGTGCTGATCGGTGGAACATGGTCCGACGGGACCGAGCAGATCGCCGTGCACAACCCGGCAACCGGTGAACTGATCACCACCGTCGCCGGGGGCGGGCCGGCCGAGGCCACCGCTGCCGTCGAGGCCGCCGACCGGGCACAGCGTTCGTGGGCGGCGACGGCGCCGCGTGTTCGCGCCGAAATTCTGCGGTCCTGCTGGTCGACGTTGATCGACCACACCGACGAGCTCGCCACCCTGATCACACTCGAACACGGCAAGCCACTGGTCGACGCGAAGGGCGAGATCGCCTACGCCGCCGAGTTCTTCCGCTGGAACAGCGAAGAGGCTGTCCGCATCGACGGCATCATCAAAACCGCCCCCGGTGGCAGCGGCAAAATCATCGTTCACCACCCGCCGGTCGGGGTTGTCGTGATGGTCACCCCATGGAACTTTCCGGCAGCAATGATCACGCGCAAGGTCGCTCCGGCGCTCGCCGCCGGCAATGCGTGTGTGATCAAGCCGCCGGCCGAAACGCCACTCACGGCGCTTCGTGTCGCCCAGCTCCTCGAAGACGCGGGCGTGCCGGCCGGTCTCGTCAACGTCGTCCCTACGAGCATCCCCGGCGAGTGGTTCGACGCCGCCACCGAGCATCGCGCCACCCGCATGGTGTCGTTCACTGGCTCGACCGCCGTCGGCAAGATCCTGCTCAAGCGCTGCGCCGATCGCGTCCTTAAGATCGGGATGGAGCTCGGCGGCAATGCTCCGCTGGTCGTGTTCGAGGACGCCGATCTCGACCTGGCCGTCGAGGGCGCCATGATCGCCAAGATGCGCCACTCTGCCGAGGTCTGTACTGCGGCCAACCGCATGTTCGTCCACGTCGACGTCGCCGATGAGTTCACGGAACGCATGGCCGAGGCGATGGGTGCAGTAAAGGTCGGCAATGGGATGGATGAGGGCGTCACCTGTGGGCCGATGATCAACGAGGAGGCGATCGTGTCGATCGATTCGCTCGTCACGAGCGCGCTGGCCGATGGCGCGTCTGTCGCCACCGGCGGCACACCGATCGACGGTCCGGGTTTCTTCTACGCACCGACGGTGCTCGGCGACGTCACCATGGGTTCACCGATCACGCAGGAGGAGATCTTCGGCCCCGTCGCTCCGGTCATCCCCTTCACCGACACCGAGCAGGTGATCGACTGGGCCAACGACACGGAGATGGGCCTCGCGGCGTACGTGTTCTCTCGCGATATCGGCCGTGCCCTCGGGGTGGGTGAGCGCATCCAGGCCGGCATGGTCGGCATCAACCGAGGGGCGATGTCGGATCCGGCAGCACCGTTCGGCGGCATGAAGCAGTCCGGTCTCGGTCGGGAGGGCGCTCACGAGGGCATCTTCGAATTCTGCGAGACCCAGTACCTTGCGGCCGACTGGTAGTTCGGCCTCGTTGATCGGCGTCCGCCAGGCCGTTGTGCTCAGCGTCCGGCTGTGGCGCCGCCCCGCCGAGCGGCTCGGGCGACGGCCTCGGCGAGATCGTCAGGGTCGATCACGCGGCTGATGGTCAGGCGGATGTGGTCACCGTGGCCATCGCCGACCTGGAACGGTCCGCCTGGTGCTGCGCCGATGCCACCGGCCGCGAGCGCCACGACGGCGTTGCGCTCATCGTCGACCGGGATCCAAAGGTTGAGACCAGAACCGTTGGTATCGATCGTGATCCCGGCTCGGTCGAGCGCGTCGACGAGGGCCCGGCGACGATCGAGATAGGTCTGCTCGGCGTGGCGTACGGCAGCGTCGGCGGCCGGATCGGTGAGGAGTCCGAGCAGGACGCGCTGAAGGAGCCGCGAGGTCCACGACGGGCCGAGCTGACGGCGCCGGACGACGGCGTCGATGACCTCGGACGGCCCACCCACGGCGGCGAGCCGAAGGTCAGGCCCGTGCGATTTCGAGAAACTGTGCACGTGCACGGTTCGGTCGGGTCGATGGACACCGAGGCTGTGAAGCGGAGCACCTGCGACCATGCCGGAGTGGTCGTCTTCGATGACGAGCACATCGTGTTCGGCGAATCGTGCAGCCAACTGCGCCGCCCTGGCTTCGGTGACGGCAACACCGCTTGGGTTGTGGGCCCGCGGCTGCACGATGGCGACGGTCGGGCCTCGGTCGAGTGCTGCCGCGACGGTATCGATAACTGGGCCTTCGGCATCGACCGGAACGCCAATCACATCGGCACCGGCGAGTTCGAGCATGTCGAGGACAGGGGGAAAGGTCGGGGTCTCGACGATCACTCGATCGCCGAAGTTGACGGTGGCATCGATCAGCCGGTCGAGCGCATCCTGCGCACCGTCGAGCAAGGTGATTCGGCCGGGATCGAACGGCCATCGACGGCGGAGTTCGACCTCAAGCGCGGGCAGGACCGGCCGGTCGAGATAGCTGGTGACCTGGTGGTCGTCGGTGGCGTGGAGCAGTGGACTGCCGAGGCTGGGAAGCAGGGCCGGGTCGGGTGTGCCGGTCGAAAGATCGACAGCGAGTGCCCCCGGCTCGACCGGCACGTGCCAGGCACGTCCGCCGGCAGTGGTGCGGTCG
>PBTQ01000109.1 GCA_002729125.1 Acidimicrobiaceae bacterium
GGGGTACGGGGCGTCGTCGAGCCACTCATCGACCCTGACTCGCCGGGTGCCAACAGCGACGAGCGACATCCGTCCGTCGGGGAGACTGACCATCTCCAGCACCCGCCCGACGACGCCAACGCTGGCGCGAACGTCGTCTCCGCCGACTTCACGCCCTCGTTCGATACCGACGATGCCAAAGTCGGCTTCGATCTCACCTTGGAGATGCTCAGCGAGTGTCAGGTACCGCGGCTCGAAGAGTTGGAGCGGGATCAGCTGGCCGGGAAGCACCGGATGCTCAAGCGGGAACATCGGTAGCTCATAGGCGCTCATCCGGCGGGGGCCACCGGGCCCAGGTCATCGAGGTCGGGGCCGTAGGGATGCCCGGTGATGGCATTGAGCATTGCAGCCTGGAGCGGATTGCAAAACTCGAAAGGTCCAAGCGGCTCGGCGCCCTCGGGGGCGTCGTCAGGCACTGCGAATCTCGATGTATCGTCAGCCAGCATTGCGAACGTCAGTCGCTCGCCGTTGGGGGCGTCAAACCAGCCTGCAAGGCCGGTGGTCGAGTCGTGGGAGACTGCGAACACCCGAAGGTCGGAACTCGCTGAGCCAGCGCACCCGGCGACGGGGCTGTTCGCCGCTCTCGGAAGCACACTGGCGCCCACGCCGTCAGGGTCGACGATCGTGGCGTGAATCATCTCGCAGGTGGTCGCGTTGGTTGACGATCGTCCCGAGCCATCGACGTAGGCCGTCGTGGTGATGTTGAACGGTAGCCCGGCGAAGCTAAACCCGTTGCCGACTGCGAGGGCGAAGACTACGGCTTCTCGCTCGGCGGATGTGCCGCTTCGTATGCCGTATTCCTTCAAGAGCATCTCAGCGGTGGTTGCGTCGAGGAGCGATGAGGCGATGATGTCGTCGAGCGGGGGGCTCTCGATCACGGCGAGGGTCTCTCTCTCAGCGATCGGCGGGGCGACGCCGTCTTGAGCGCTGCGCAGCACGGCGATCCCGGCGAATTCGAGGATGTCGTCGAAGAACGCCGCAGCCGAGCGTGACGGGTTCGAGGCTCGTTCGTTGAGCGTCGGGTCGATGACGTCCGCAGGCCAGTCGACAAAGCCGTCGTTGAGGAGCAGCGCCGAAAGCGGGCCAATCTCGT
Organism: Acidimicrobiaceae bacterium; assembly: GCA_002729125.1. Taxonomy (GTDB): domain Bacteria; phylum Actinomycetota; class Acidimicrobiia; order Acidimicrobiales; family Aldehydirespiratoraceae; genus UBA11606. The sequence goes on from PBTQ01000109.1 coordinate 1,133, forward strand.
TGGTTTCGCCGTCTCGCCGGTCCCACACGTTGACTCGGCCTTCGGCGGTCTCGATCGCTGCGTTGAAGTAGTCGCGCTCGTTGGGGGCGTACTTGCTCTCGTCGCCGATGATCCGGCCTCGGATAGCGATGATGTTGCGTTCTTGCAGCCAGGTGAGGACTTCGTTGGCCAGTTCGTCGAAGTTGGTAAACACGCGCCCGTTGTCGAAACGAGCTGCATATGCGGTCGTTGCAAGCCCTGGATCCCCCCCGCCGATGATCCAGATGTCGCCTTCGAGCACGGCGGTTCCGTCCTCTTCGTCGACGTTGATGACGGCGTCGGCGGAAATCGCGATCTCGGTACGGAAGCCGCTCCCGCTGCCGACTGCGTCGATTACCGATGCAGTGACAAGCCGGTGAAGCTCGGCGGTGGGCAGCGGAACACTGAGGTTGCTGCCTGCGAGTTGCTCTCCCGCCCGTTCGACGAGCACGCAACTGGTGCTCGGTGCGGCTGCTGTGGACAGTGCTGAGCGGATGGAGCTAGTGAGCAAGGCGTCGGACTCGGGCGAACGCAGCCACTCTGGTGCCCGTCGAGCCGAGAGCAGGGGCGTGCCGAGATCCGGTTCGTTTGAGAACCCGACGGCCCGGCCGGGATCAGCGTTCTCGTTGGCGCGGTTCATCTGCACCGTGGCGGCCATGGCGACTGTGAGTAACAAAATGGGGAGGAGGAGCCGTCGCATTCCTTCGTCAGGGTAGGCCGCGGGCAGGCGCGATCGCCGCGCGCCGCTTAGGCGCGCGGCGAGGTGGGTTCGAGGGCCGCTCGGAAAAGCGCCCGAATGTGGCCGAGACGTGCGTCTAGGGCGGCGTCGGCCATCGGATCGCGGTCGAGCAGGCCGGCGATCAGGGGCACGTCGGAGAAGTACGACAGCAGCGCGCCGTAACCGGTGAGAAGCAGTTGCTCAGGATCGTGGCGCCGGAAGCGTCCGGCGTCCATCTCTCGTTCGAAATAGGCCGCAGCGCGGGCGAACAGCGGCTGCAGCGCAATGCCGAGTTCAACGTGCCGGGTTCCCTCTTCCGCAAGTGCCTCTCGGCGCACCAGGCGAACAAAGTCTGGGTTGGCCTGGAAGAACTCGAAGCCAGCGGACAGAACATGGTCGACCTCGTCCCAGCCGTCGGCATCGCTGCCGGCGACCGCCGTCTCGACCCGCTCGTACCACTCGGCCAGCGCCTGCTCGAACACCCTGCGGTACATGGCCTCCTTGGTCGGGAAGTGATGCAGCAGGCTTTGGCGGCGGATGCCGACCTCGGCGGCGATGAGGTTGAGCGATGTGCCATCGAAGCCGCGTTCGGCGAAGAGACGCTGCGCAGCGACGATGATTGCGTCCTTCGTGGCCAACCCACTCACGGCCGTGAACCCTAGTGGGGGTTCGGCCCTGAGGCGCTTGTACGGTGACGCGCCATGGAGATCATCGCCGCCCTGTTCATCGACGAGATCGACCTCCGGCAGGTGCCTGGGCCAGCGACGCGAATCGATCTCTCGGGCATTCAGTTCAGCGCAGCGGCCCCTTCTCCCCTGCCCTTCACTTGGGCGCCCCACCTGTGCGTGATTATTCGCTGCGCGCCGGAGGGCTCGGGCCAGGGCGTGCTGGAGGTGACCTTCCATCGCGGCGAAGAGCAGATCGCGCGCAACGTTCAGCCGTTCGATGTTGAGCCCGGCAAGTTCACCTACCGCCTCGTCCGGGCCGAACTTGACTTCGAGGACTACGGCACGATCGAGGCCCGCTGCCGGATCAACCAGGATCCCCACGTCACGGTTCCGTACACCCTTCTTCCGCCTCCGGCGGCCTGACGTGGCGTCGTTCGGCGCAGCGATCTCGGAACACCCCGACGCAGCGTTTGCCGTGGGCGAGGTCGTCGGAGCCGTCGTCGAGGCGGTCGGCGAGACGCCCGATATCGCGTTCCTCTTTGTGAGTGGCCACGATGTGAGCGCAGTCGAGGAAATCGCCTCTGCGGTGCGCACCCTGCTACGTCCCCGCGTGCTCGCCGGTTGCACCGCAGTCGGCGTGATCGGCAACGATTACGAGGCCGAGGAGGCGCCGGCAATCTCGCTGTGGGCCGGTCAGGTCGGGATGGCCGAGGCGGTGCGACTCGAGGCCGTCCGCGCTCCTGAGGGAACGGCCGTCGTCGGGATGCCGGACGACGCCGCCAACGGATCACGCATCCTTGTCCTGCTCACCGAACCCGTGTCGTTTCCCGTCGACTCGCTGACGAAGGCGAGCAACCAGCAATACCCGCACTTGCGCATCGTCGGCGGGGTCGCATCGGCCGATGGTGGACCGGGTGCGAACCGGCTGATCCTCGACGGTTTGCTGCACACCGATGGCGCCGTCGGCATTCTCTTGCCGGCGGGCCTCGGCGAAATCACAGTGGTGTCGCAGGGATGTCGCCCTGTCGGGGAGCCGTACATCGTGACTGACAGTGAAGCGAACCTCGTCCGTGGCCTCGGGATGCGTCCTGCGCTTGAGCGGCTGAGCGAACTCGTGGACGCCGCCGACGAGGACACCAAAGCCCTCATGGCCCGCGGACTTCATGTCGGGATCGTCGTCGACGAATCTGCCGGTGAATTTCGGCGCGGTGACTTCCTCGTGCGCGGCATTCTCGGCGCCGACCAGGGCGCGGGCGCCATCCGAATCGGGGATCGAGCGCCGGTTGGTACCACGTTGCAGTTTCATGTTCGCGACGCCGAGACCGCAACGGAAGACCTCGAGTCGCTGCTGCGGGTCGTCGATGCCGATGCTGCTCTGGTGTTCACCTGCAACGGTCGTGGCCAACGCCTTTTCGGTGAGTCCGACCACGACGCACGACGCGTCTCCGATGCCGTCGGCGGTGGCCCTGTGGCCGGGATGTTTTGCGCCGGGGAGATCGGTCCCGTCGGTGGCGAAAATCATGTACACGGGTTCACCGCCTCGTCCCTCTTCTTGTTCGGGTGAACGTCGAACCGCGCGGCGTTCGACGCGGATAGTGTCCGGGCGGGCGCGGCGCGGTGCCCAGGGTCGAACCGGAGGACCGACGTAGTGGCCGATTTCGATACACGGGCGATCAGCACGATCCGAGGGATCGCGATGGACGGGCCACACGCAGCCCGTAGTGGGCATCAAGGCACGGCGATGTCGCTCGCCCCGCTTGCCCATGTGCTTTTTACCAGGGTGATGAAGTACGACGCGAGCCGCCCCGACTGGGCCGACCGGGACCGGTTCGTCCTCTCGGTCGGTCATGCCTCGATCCTGCAATACGCCATGCTGCATCTCGCCGGGTTCGGCCTGACGCTCGACGACATTAAGGATTTCCGTCAGTGGGGATCGGCGACGCCGGGCCACCCCGAAGTCGGCCACACCGTTGGCGTCGAGGTGACGACCGGCCCGCTCGGCCAGGGCGTCGCCAATGCCGTGGGCATGGCGATCGCGGAGTCGCAGCTGCGCACCCGGTACGGCGCCGACCTGTTCGATCACCATGTCTTCGCGATCGCCGGCGATGGGTGCCTCTCGGAAGGCATCAGCCACGAGGCGGCGTCACTCGCCGGGCACTTGGGCCTCGGCAAACTTGTGGTGATCTACGACGACAATCACATCACGATCGATGGCGAGACTGATCTGGCGTTGAGTGACGACGCAGCAGCCCGGTTCCGCTCCTATGGCTGGCACGTTCTGGAGTTGGGTGAGGTCGGGGACGATCTCGATGCGCTTGCGGCCGGACTGAACGAGGCCAAGGCCGTCACCGACGCGCCGTCGCTCGTGATCGTCCGCACGGTCATCGGTACCCCGGCGACCGAGTCCGCCGACACCCACGAGGCACACGGTTACGCCATCCTCGACGAGGAGATCGCCGCGACCAAGGCGGCAATGGGAATGCCCGTCGATGAGACCTTCCACGTGCCCTCCGACGTGCTCGAGACGTACCGGGCCGCTGGTATTCGCAGTGGCGCTGTGCGGGAGGCATGGGAGCAGCGGCTTGCTGCGTTCGACGGTGACCGGGCTGCGCTCGAGGCCCAACTTTCCGGCACCGGCATGCCCGGCTGGGACGAGCGCCTGCCCGCCTACGAGGCCGGTGACAGTGTCGCCACCCGAAAGGCGTCGGGTGCTGCGCTTCAAGCCATGCTCGAACTCGTGCCTGGCCTGACCGGCGGCGGTGCAGACCTCACCGGAAACACCGGCACGGCCATCAAGGATCATGGGGTGTTCTCCCCCGCCGACCCGGGTGGGCGACAGATCTTTTTCGGGGTGCGTGAGCACGCGATGGGTGCGATCGCAACTGGTATGGCGCTGCACGGCGGAGCGATCCCCGTTGTCGGTACGTTCCTCGTCTTCGCCGACTACATGCGTGCCGCAGTTCGTCTCGCTGCGCTTTCCCAGGCAAAGGTGCTGTTCGTGTGGAGCCACGACTCCGTCGGCGTCGGCGAGGACGGGCCAACCCACCAGCCGGTCGAGCAGATCGCCTCGCTTCGCGCCATTCCCGGGCTGCGGGTGATCCGGCCCGCCGACGCGAACGAAGCGATCGAGGCGTGGAAGGTGGCGGTGCGCTCTGGTGGCCCCACGGCGCTGATCATGTCTCGACAGAACCTCCCAGTCCTCGAAGGTTCCGCTGGTGCGCCCGTTGGTGGCGGCGCCTACGTCCTGCAGGAAGTCGATGACGCCGTTGTCACCCTTGTCGGGACCGGCAGTGAAGTGTCGGTCTGTGTTGAGGCTGCTGCAGCACTTGCAGAGCAGGGTGTGGCCGCCCGGGTCGTGTCCTTCCCGAGCTGGGAGCTTTTTGCCGACGCCGACCCCGACACCCAGGAGGCCGTGATGCGGCCCGAACTGCCAAGTCTGGCGGTGGAGGCAGGGATCGCACAGGGCTGGCACCTTTGGGTCGACGATGTGGTGTCGATCGACCGTTTTGGCGCGTCGGCTCCGGGTGGCACGGTGATGCAAGAACTCGGCATCAATGTCGACAACGTCGTCGCCCGCGCCCGCACCCTCGTCGACGCCTGACCTCCCATATTTCTCGACAGGAGACCCCATGTCCCGCTTGCACGATCTCTTCGATCACGAGGGCCAGAGTCCGTGGCTCGACAACATCCGACGTGGCTGGATCACAAGCGGTGAGCTGGAGAGGTGGGTTGCGCGCGGTGTTCGAGGACTCACGTCGAATCCGTCGATCTTCCAGAAGGCGATTCAAGGTTCGGCTGAGTACGACCAGCAGTTCACCGAGGCGATCGGGAGCGGTCTCGATGTCGAAGCGAGCTACTGGGAGCTGGTCACGAGCGATATCTCGGCAGCGCTCGATATCCTCCGCTCGGTCTACGACCAGAGCGAGGGGCTCGACGGGTACGTGTCAGTGGAGGTTGATCCCGGCCTCGCCCGTGACTCGGCGCGCACGGAGTTGTCGGCTCGTGATCTCGACGAACGGCTCGCCGCACCGAACCTTTACATCAAGATCCCGGCAACTGCCGAGGGCCTCGCTCCGATCCAGCAAATGATCTCGGAGAAACGGTCGATCAACGTCACCTTGATCTTCAGCCTTGAGCGGTACGCAGCGGTCATGGAGGCCTATATCGCCGGCTTGGAGGCGGCTCCGGGTGATTTGTCGGACATCAGTTCGGTGGCGTCGTTCTTCATTTCGCGAGTCGACGTCGAGATCGATCGTCGCCTCGACGAGATCGGTTCCGAGGGAGCCCTTGCGTTAAAGGGAAAGGCCGCGGTTGCCAACGGCAAGCTTGCCTACGAGTTGTTCCAGCAGACCTTCGCTGGACCGCGCTGGGAGATGCTGGTCGGGCGGGGTGCACGGGTGCAGCGTCCCCTGTGGGCGTCGACCTCGACGAAGAACCCTGACTATCCCGACACGCTGTATGTCGACGAGTTGATCGGCCCCGACACGGTGAACACACTGCCCGACAACACCCTCGAGGCCTTCGAGCAGCACGGCACGGTGGCTCGAACCGTTGACGAGGGCGTTCAGGAAGCCCATGCGGTGATCGAGGCCCTGGCCAGCCTCGGTATCCACATGGACGAGGTCACCCAGAAGCTCGAGGACGAAGGTGTGGCGGCCTTCGAGAAGAGCTTCGACGAACTCCTTGCCGCACTTGGCGAGAAGGCGGCGGGCCTCACCTGAGGTCCGTGATGCGTATTTCGGTCCCGCTCGGCCTAAACTGACGCGCAGTGGTTCCCCGGTCGGCGTATCGGTGAGATCCGCACGGTCCCCTCGTTTCGCTTGGGATCGGCGCATCAGGCGTCGCTTCGGCTGACGAAGGTGCGTGGGTCGATTCCGGCCCGCTTTCTAGCTGATGAACGGCGCCGTGGCGTCGTGTTCCGTAGGAGTCATCGTCACCATCACCCCCGACCGGGCCGTGTTGAAGCCGACACAGATTGACGCGTTGGCGCAGGCCCACCTCGACGGTCGTGCGACCGATGCCGAGGTCCGCTTTCTCGAAACGAACCAGGATGCCTGGGTAGGCAGCCTCTGGCGGCTGCTCGACCGCGCTGAGGAAGCGCTGGCGTCGGCTCGCATCTCGGTGAAGGGCGCAGCGCGTACCTACGTGCTGTCCGATCTCGACGAGGACTGTTTTCGGATCGACGCGCAGCTGACCGCGTTGACGGGCCCGCCACGAGATGACGAACTCCTCCCGCTCGCGGACACGCGTGATGTCGAGTCGGAGCCGCGTTCCCCCTATGTCGGCGCCGTGCAGCTCCAGCTGTCCCGAACGGATGGCCGGATCGTTGCGTGGGCGGCGGGGCACAATCTGCGCGGCGAATTCCACGAGGATGTGCTCGAGCGAGTCCGGGCACTCGACGGCGGTGCGATCGAATGGGATGAGCGGGCGACGATGAAGATTCCCGGCAGTAGCCGGGTCTCGACCCTGTCCGCTCCGGTCTCGAACGCCCTCGGCTGGCTGGTGGCATTGGGTGATTCGGCGGATGATCCGTCGGTCGGTGCGAGTGTCACCTGGATGGGCCAAGCAGCTGCACTGGCCGTTGAGTTGGTCGCCCAAGGTCGAGTGGTTCCCCAGCTCACACAATCGAAGAAGCGCCGCAAGGATCCTGCAGACGCGAACTCCGGTACCTTCCGACTCCGGTGGATGCCTTCACTGGTCGACCCGGAGCGACTCGGGCCACTCGCAGCTGCGATCCCGGGTGCGGCGATGGCTGGTGCCCGCGAGCAGGACCCGACGAAATTCGCGCTGGCGGCACTGGCCGATCTGACAGATGCGATCGTCGGCGTCGGTGCCGGTCAAATGGAGATGCCGGCGGCGCCCCCGGAGGTCGTGACCAAGAACGACGTCGGCGAGGTCACGTTGTGCCATCTCGACGGCACCCCCTTCCAGGCCCCCACCAAACTGGGTGGTGAGGTCGTTCGCCGCTTGTCGCAGTGGGGACAGAGCATCATCGGCGCCGCCGAGCGACCGCTGGTGGTGCAACTTGACCCGCCCGATGAGTCCGACGCCTGGCACGTGCGAGTGCTAGCCCAGAGCGACAACGACGGGCTTGACCCGATCGAGGTCGCACTGGCCGCGAACTCGAAGTCGGCGGCGAAGGCGACGGCCGCGCAGCTTGCTCGTCTCGAGCGTCTGTTCCCGCAGCTGTTGCGTCTGGGTGGGCGGCGACGCGGAGAAGTTATTTTATCTCAGGACGAAGCGTGGGACTTGATGACCGTCGGCGGCGACACGCTCAAAGTGTGCGGCTTTGACGTCCGGGTCCCGCAACTGAAACGCAAGAAGGCGACGGCGTCCCTTCGGCTCACCAGTGAGACCGACGAAACCGTCGTGGGCGCTCAGCAGCTTGCGGCCGTCCGTTGGTCGGCGGTATTCGACGAAGTCGAACTCACGGCGGCGGAGATCGCACAGCTCGCACGCGAGGCCCGCCCGCTTGTGAAGTCTCGCGGCACCTGGGTCGAGATCGACAAGAACGACTTGGCCGAAGCGGCGGCGGCGCTGGCGGAGCGGGCCGACCAAACCCGTCTGACGGGTGCGGACATGCTGCGTCATGCGCTCGGACTCGAGGGTTCGCCGCTCTCGGGCGGTGTCAATATCGTCGGTGGCGGGTGGGCCGCCGACCTGCTTCGCAGCGTCGAGTCACTCCCCGAAGAACCGACGACGACGCCCGAGGGGTTTACAGGTGAACTCCGTTCCTACCAGGCTGATGCGCTCGCCTGGCTCGCCTTCCTCAACGATGCTGGGCTCGGTGGGTGCCTAGCGCTCGACATGGGTCTCGGCAAGACACCGACGACCCTTGCGAGCATCGCGCTGTCGGGCCAGACTGAGACTGCGCTCGTAGTCGCACCACCCGCCGTCGTCGGCAACTGGGCATCGGAAGCTCGCAAGTTCGTTCCCGGGGTCAACGTATTGGTGCACCACGGTGGCAGTCGATCCAAGGGCCCGGCCCTTGGATCGGCCATTCGCGCCGCCGACCTCGTGATCACGACCTACGGCACGGCCGTGCGGGACATGGATCAACTGAGCGAACTCGAGTGGGGCAAGGTCGTCCTCGACGAAGCACAGGCGATCAAGAACCCCACCGCTGAAGTCTCCCAGCAGCTTCGTCGTCTTGAGGCTCGCACCCGCCTGGCGCTCACCGGCACCCCGATTGAGAACGGGCTCGGCGATCTGTGGTCGATCATGGATTGGGCGAATCCGGGCATGCTTGGTCCTCGCGCGCCGTTCATCGCCCAGCTCACGCCGGCCAAGAAAGGCGAGGAAGGTGGCGACGGCGAAAATGCGCTTCGTGCACTCAATGGCATCCTTGTGTACCGCCGAACCAAGGCCGAGCCGGCGATCGCAGAAGAACTTCCCGATCGCATCGACGAACTCGACCACTGCGCGATGACCCCCGAGCAGATTGGGCTGTACCAGGCCGTGATCGACAGTCTCGTCGTTGCCACCTCGGAGTCCGAGCAGGGCAGCAATGAGCGCAAGGGTGCCGTTCTTGCAGCGATTACAGCGCTGAAGCAGATCTGCAACCATCCGGTGAACTATCAGTCCGACGACAACGGTCTCGACGGGCGTTCCGGCAAGCTCAACCGCCTGAACGAGATCATCGAGACCGTGTTCGCCGCTGACGAGAAGATCCTCGTCTTCACCCACTTCGCAACTTGGGGAGAGAAGCTTGCGGCGTACCTGAGTGACCGCACCGGCAATCCGATCGAGTGCTACCACGGCGGCCTCAGCCGTGGCGCACGTGACCGCATGGTCGATGACTTCCAGGCCGCAGAGGGCGCTGGCGCCATGGTGTTGTCGCTCAAGGCGGGTGGCACCGGCCTGAACCTCACGGCGGCGAACCACGTCGTGCTCTACGACCGCTGGTGGAATCCGGCCGTCGAGGATCAGGCTCGCGACCGCGTCTGGCGCATCGGGCAGAAGAACACCGTTATCTGCCACAGGCTAATCTGCCCGGGCACGATCGACGAGCGTGTCGAGGAAGTCGTGGCCGGCAAGCGACAGATCGCCGACATCACCCTGCCGAAGTCGAGCTCGATCGGCGATCTCGACGCGGAGCAACTGCAGCAAGCGCTCGGCATCGACACCTCGCAGCTCCTCGAGATGGGGTCCGATGATGTCGTGGAGGTAACCGCATGAGCCAGAACCGACGTAAGCGCAGCCGGAATCGCAATCGGGCGACGACCACCGATGCCGAGGGCCAAACGCCGCAGAAAGCGCATCAGCAGAAACGCAACGAACCAAAGGTCGACCCGGTCGAATTCTGGGGGGACCCAGCGGCGCTTCCCGAACCGATCCGCACGATCGACGTGGCGCCCGATCCCAAGGCGGTAGTCCGCTCGCTCGGCCGAGTGCCGCTCTCGGGTCACGAGACGGCCGCCGAACACTGGTTTTCGTTGGTCTACGAGCGGGCGGCCGTGCTCGCCGGCGCCTTGGCCGCAGCCGGAGGGCTCCTCGGTGAGGCCGACGAGAAGTGACCACCGGTCGGTCGCATAGAGCTCGCTGCTGTCGATGGCCCCAACTATCGTTAGTCGGTTGAAAATCGCAACTGACTCCTTTAGGGTACGGCCCCATGAGCACGCAGCCTGCGGTCGAATGTTCAATTCAGCGCACGCTTGACCTCGTTGGCGATCGCTGGACGCTGCTCATCCTGCGCGATCTGTTTCGGGGAGTGCGTCGTTTTTCTCGCATCCAAGAGGATCTTGGGATTGCGAAGAACCTCCTCACCGACCGGCTCGGCACACTCGTCGATTCCGACATCGTCGAAAGAGTGCCGTATCAGGACCGCCCGATTCGCCATGAGTACCGCCTCACCGAGAAGGGTCGGGCGCTGAGCCCTGCCCTGCTGGCGTTGATGCGTTGGGGCGATCAGTACGTCAGTGGCGGCCTCGCTCCCACCGAGCTCGTCCACGACGACTGCGGGACCCGCCTCGAGCTCCAGCCCTGGTGCACGACCTGCAACGTGCCCGTGGTGCCCACCGACATCTCCTCTCGGCCGGGCCCCGGTCGACACATCGGAACCGAGGACACACGTGCCTGATCTCCATTCCCTTAGCGGGAACGAGCTCTTCGCTCTAGCCCGAGCTCGCCGCGACGCAGCGTTCGGCTCGGTGGTGACCTACTCGCCGAAGGTGTTCATCCCGCTGACCATGCTGTGTCGCGACAAGTGTGGCTACTGCACGTTCGCTCAGCCTCCTGCTCGTCTCGACACGCCGTACCTCGAGCCCGATCAGGTTCTTGCGATCGCCCGTCAGGGCGCCGAGATGGGCTGCCATGAAGCGCTGTTCACCCTCGGCGAAAAACCCGAACTCCGGTATCCGGTTGCCCGTGACTGGCTCAACCGCCATGGCTACGACTCCACCGTCCACTATGTCGCCGCCATGGCGCAGCTCGTTCTCGAGGAGACGGGCCTGCTTCCCCACGGCAACACCGGTGCGATGAATTCCGATGAGCTCAGACTCCTTCGCCCGGTCACCCCGAGCCAGGGAATGATGCTCGAGTCCTTGCGCGGCGATCTCGACGCCCACCGCGGTGCGCCCGACAAGGTACCGGCCCGTCGACTCGAGACGCTCGAGTGGGCCGGCGAACTGCAGATCCCCTACACGACGGGAATCCTCGTAGGCATCGGCGAGCACCGAGCCGATCGCATCGAGGCGCTCGAGGCGATCGCAGCGAGCCACCAGCGCCACGGTCACGTCCAGGAAGTGATCGTCCAGAACTTCCTGCCCAAGGACGGCACGGCGATGCACAACGCCGAACCCTGCCCCCGCGACGACTATCTCGACGCGATCGCGCTCGCCCGGATAATCCTGCCACTCGACGTCCACGTCCAAGCGCCACCCAACCTCTCCGACGACTTCGGCGATCTCCTCGATGCCGGCGTCAGCGACTGGGGCGGTGTCTCCCCCGTCACTGCTGACCATGTCAACCCCGAGCGCCCGTGGCCCGATCTCGACCGGCTGCGTGAGGTCACCGAGGCGAAGGGGTACATGCTGGCGCCTCGCCTCACGATCCACCCCGCCTTCGCCTGCGAGCCGGATCGATGGCTGGACCCGGCGCTGCATTTTTCGGTTGCTGACCGGTCCGATTCCGACGGCTATGCCCGCGACGACGACGGCTCTGTGTGGCCTGAGCGCACCATGGAACGCGCCAAGGTTGACGATGGGGCCGAGTTCGAGCTCACCGGCTCGATCAGCAGTCAGTGGTACGTCGGCACCGGCGCTGACCCCGAGACCTTGATCCCTGGCGAACCGTTCGCCACAGGAGCCGTCAAGGAGGTCCTCGACGGTGTTCGGGCGGGTCAAGATGTCGGATTCGACGAGACCCTCACCCTCTTCCGGGCTCGCGGTCGCGAGGTGGCAGCCGTCGCTCACGTCGCCAATGAGCTGCGCCAGGAAATCGTCGGCGATGTTGTCACCTGGGTCGCCAATCGCAACATCAACTACACCAACGTTTGCACTTTCAAGTGCCGCTTTTGTGGCTTTTCCAAGGGCCCATTGTCGCTCAACCTCCGTGGCACCCCCTACCTGCTCGAACTCGAGGACATCGCTGATCGCACGATCGAGGCCGCCGAGGCAGGCGCCACCGAGGTGTGCCTGCAAGGTGGTATTCATCCCAATTTCGACGGTGACTACTACATCGATGTTGCGCGGGCTGTGCACGAGGCGGTGCCGGGGATGCACATCCACGGCTTCACCGCTCTCGAAGTCACCGAGGGCGCCAAACGCAACCAAGAGCCGTTGGCCGAATACCTGACCCGTCTGAAAGAGGCCGGCCAGAAGTCCCTGCCTGGCACTGCCGCCGAGATCCTCCACGACGATGTGCGTGCCACGCTCTGCCCCGACAAGATCGACACCGAGGAATGGCTCGAAGCTCACCGCATCGCCCATTCCGTCGGCCTGGGCAGCAATGTGACGATCATGTTCGGGTCGATCGAGCGCCCGGAGCACTGGGTTCATCACCTTCTTCGTACTCGAGCACTCCAGGAGGAGACCGGCGGCTTCACGGAGTTCGTCGGCCTACCGTTCGTGCACATGGCCAGCCCGATCTACCTCCAGAAGAAGGCCCGTCGCGGCCCGACCTTCCGGGAGGTCGTCCTGATGCACGCTGTCGCCCGAATCGCGTATCGGGGACGCATCGACAACATTCAAGGTTCGTGGGTGAAGCTCGGCTTCGATTCCATCAACCAATTGCTGCAGTCAGGCGCCAACGACCTTGGCGGCACGCTGATGGATGAGAACATTTCTCGGGCGGCCGGTGCCGACCATGGCACTGAGGTCACCGCCGAGGACTTCCGCCGCATCGTCGAACCGCTTGGCCGCACTCTGGTCCAGCGGACGACTCTCTACGGCAGACCAGACATGTCGACGCTTCCGCTCAAACCC
>PBTQ01000005.1 GCA_002729125.1 Acidimicrobiaceae bacterium
CCAGACGGCAGCGTGAAAGTAAACCGCCACGAGCGATCGTCGAGCTCCTCGATCGATTGCACCTCGCCCGTCCCGTCGACATGACCCTGGACAACATGGCCGCCGTAGCGGCCGTTGGCGGCCAGTGGGCGCTCGAGGTTGACCTGATCGCCGGGCGCAAGACCCCCGAGGTTCGTGCGATCCATCGTTTCGGGTACGGCGTCGGCGGACCACCAGTCATCACCCCACTCGACGACGGTCAGGCAGCACCCGTTCACGGCGATCGACGCCCCCATCTCCACGTCGCCGAGCACGGTCGACGCCGCAATCGTCACGCGGGCGCCCTCACCGACAGGCGCGACTAAGCGGATGGTGCCGACCTCTTCGACCAAACCGGTGAACATCGATCCAGGCTTCTTTCTGCTGATGGGTCGAGTCAACTCGACATGCGTCGCAACACCGCTCGGGCATCGCCGATATCGACCTTGAGTTGTTCGGACAACTGCTCAAGCCCGGTGAACTTGCGCTCACTACGGAGGAAGTCGACGAAGGAGACTGCGACTGCCTCGCCGTACAAATCACCCTCGAAATCGATGAGATGCGCCTCGAGCAGCGACTGCTCTGCGTGCTCATAGAACGTGGGCCGGCGACCGATGTTGATCGCACACGGGTGGCGCTCACCGTTCTCACGAGTGAACCATCCGGCGTACACCGCATCAGCCGGCCACGCCATCACCTTCGGGACCGGAATGTTCGCCGTGGGGAACCCGATCTGACGACCTCGCTGATCGCCGACCTCGACGACGCCTCGGACCTCGTAAGGGCGACCGAGCATCAACGCGGCGTAGGCGACATTTCCCCCGGCTAGCGCTCGCCGGATCTTGGTCGACGACACCGGCTCCCGAGCCTCATCGTCGTGACGGATCAATTCGAGCGGGTGAACCTTGAAGCCGAACTCATCACCCATCCGGGTCATTCCGTCGACGTCGCCGGAGCGACCTGCACCGAAGTGGAAGTCCTCACCGACGACGATCGCTTTGGCGTGCAGCGCCTCGACGAAGACCTCCCGCACGAACACGTCAGGGGGTGTTGCCGCCCGGTCCTCGTCGAAGGAGATCAGGTACACACAGTCGATGCCCTGCGCCTCGATCAGCTCGAGTTTCTGGTCAAGCGTGGTAAGAAGCTTCGGCGCGTTCTCCGGACGAACCACATGGGCCGGATGACCGTCGAAGGTCACGACCGCCGAGCGGACCCCAAGGCGGTCGGCGGCGGCTCGGACCTGCCGGAATACCTCCTGATGACCCAGGTGAACACCGTCAAACACGCCGATCGTGGCCGCTACGGCGGCGTCGGCGGCCAGTCGATCACGGCGGTCGTGCAGCAGTTCCATGGCACCTCGAGCTAGTGGGATCTGACGAAACGCTACCGGGGGATCACCACGGTCGGCTTCCCGCCTTGGCGATGCGATTCGTACACCGCCAAGAGCGCTCCATCTTCGCTCAGCACCGCCCACGGCCCCGCACCGGAGACCCGCAACTGTTCGAGCGGGAGGACGCGGCCGTGGCCTACCAGCACTGCAGTGTCGTCGTCGACGAGGGCCGACTCGAGGTGTTGAACCGCTGCTGAGATCGGCAAGAGCGTCAGCGAATCGACCGTGCCGGCATCGTCGAGCGTGAAGCCACCCACCGACGTGCGACGCAACGAGCGCAGGTGTGCACCCCCACCGAGTGCGGTGCCGAGGTCGGCCGCCAATGAGCGAATGTAGGTCCCCGACGAACAATCGACGACACAGCGCCACACACCGCGCTCCCCCTCGACCGGTTCGACGTCGAAGCGATCGACCCGCACCGGACGCGGAGGCCGATCGACCTCCTTGCCCTTTCGGGCCAGTTCGTGGAGCCGCTTGCCATCGATCTTGATCGCCGAGACCATGGGCGGAACCTGCATCAGATCCCCGGTGAGGTGGTTGGCCTCAGCACGCACCTGATCGTCGGTGACCGCCGACATGTCGTGGGTAGCGGTGATCTCCCCGGCAGCGTCAAGCGTCGTTGTCTCCGTCCCGAGCACGAACTCACCTTCGTAGCGCTTCGGCAGCTCGGTGAGGAACCGCAGCAGGCGAGTCGCGTGCCCCACGCCGAGCACCAGCACGCCGGTTGCGTCGGGATCGAGCGTGCCCGAGTGGCCAACCTTCCGGGTGCCGATCACTCCGCGGGACTTGGCGACGACATCGTGGCTGGTCCAGCCCGCCGGCTTGTCGATCACGACGACACCGTGCGGGCCGGCGCTACTCGCCTTCGCGCCCATCCCCAGCCTCGCTGGCAGCGGCGGAGTCAAGATCGGGCACCGGTGGGCGCTCGGCTTCCTGACGCAGGATCTCCTCGATGCGCGCCGCAGAGCGAAGCGTCGAGTCCGAGCGAAACTCCATTTCGGGCGCGCGACGCAATTGCGTGCCCTGGCTCACGGCGTGGCGCAGTCGGCCGCGATACTCCTCGAACGCTTCGTCGATCTCGGGATCGCCGTCACGGTCAAAGGTCGTGAAATAGATCACTGCCTTGTGGAGATCGCGGTCGACGTCGACACCCGTGAGCGACACGAGTTCGAGTCGTTCATCCTCGATGCACTCGAGTTCGGACGCGATGACCCGACGGATCATTTCGCCTGCTTTGGCTGTGCGCGTGCCCGGAGCGCCGGATCGGTTGTGCCGGCCGCGGCCCTTGCCCATCAGCTGCCGAGGTCTTCGAGGGTGCGTTCGATCTCGCGCTCCTCGTAGGTCTCGATGATATCGCCGGGACGTAGATCCTGGAAGTCCGACAGGCCGATACCACACTCGTAACCGGCGGCGACCTCACGGGCATCATCCTTGAAGCGCTTGAGCGACTGGACCGTGCCCTTCCAGATGATCGTGCCTTCCCGGATGAAACGCACCTTCGAGTTGCGGGTGATGACGCCATTGAGGACGTAGCAACCGGCGATCTTGCCGATGCGGGGTACCGAGAAGATCTCGCGCACCTCGGCGTCGCCAGTGACGACCTCTTCGAACTCGGGTGCCAGCAGGCCGACCATCGCCGACTCGATGTCCTCGAGCAGGTGGTAGATGATCTCGTAGGTGCGGATCTCGACCTTCTCAGCATCCGCGAGATCGCGGGCCTTGCGGTCGGGCCGCACGCCGTAGCCGATGATCGTGGCGTTGGCGGTCGCCGCCAACTGGATGTCGTTTTCGGTGATGCCGCCAACACCTCGATGCACGAAGCCGATCTTGACCTCGTCACGTTCCAGCTTGCGAAGGGACTCGGTGAGGGCTTCAAGCGAACCGTTGACGTCGGCCTTGATGATCAGGTTCAGCGTGGCCGCCTCGCCGCGCTGGACCTGGTCGAAGATGTCCTCGAGCTTGGCGCCGCCGGCGAGGGCATGAGCCTCGCGGCCCAACGAGGACTGACGTTGCCAGTGCTCACGGGTGTCAGCCACCCGGCCGGCCACCTTTTCATTCGGCGCAACGATGAAATCCCGGCCGGCGTCGGCGACCTCGGAGAGACCGAGGACCTGGACCGGAGTCGAGGGGCCGGCTTCCTTGACCTGCTCACCATGGTCGTTGATCAGGGCACGGCCCCGGCCCCACGCCGCACCGGCAACCATCGGATCGCCGACCCGGAGGGTGCCGCTCTGGACCAGGACCGTGGCCACCGGACCTCGACCGGTGTCGAGGTTCGACTCCAGAACGACGCCCTGGGCTCGGCCCTCGGGAGACGCACGAAGATCCTCAACCTCGGCGACGAGCAGGATTTGATCGAGCAGTTCATCGACGCCGATGTTCTGCAGCGCCGAAACCCGCTGGAAGATCGTCTCGCCGCCCCACTCCTCGGGAACAAGGTTGTGCTCGGCCACGCCAGCGATCGCCTTGTCAACGTCGGCGTTCTCACGGTCGATCTTGTTGACCGCCACGATGATCGGCACTTCGGCCGCCTTCGCGTGATTGATCGCCTCGATAGTCTGCGGCATGACACCGTCGTCGGCGGCTACCATCAAGATGACGATGTCGGTGGACTCCGCGCCGCGGGCTCGCATCTGGGTGAACGCAGCGTGGCCCGGCGTGTCGATGAAGGTGATATTCTGGCCATCGCGCTCGACCTGATACGCGCCGATGTGCTGGGTGATGCCGCCAGCCTCGCCGTCGGCAACGTTGGCATTTCGGATGCGGTCGAGCAGCAGCGTCTTGCCGTGGTCGACGTGACCCATCACGGTGATCACCGGCGGACGGAGCGGCGCGTCGTCGCCTAAATCGTCGTCGATAACGAGCAGCTTCTGGAGTTCGACCTCCTGCTCCTCACCCGGATCGACCAGACGGATCTCGGCACCGATCTCAGCGGCGAACAGCTCGATCATGTCATCGCTCAGCGACTGCGTGGCAGTGACCATCTCGCCGGCCTGCATGAGGAACCGGACGACGTCGGCCGCCGTACGGTTAAGCTTCGGGCCGAGATCGAGCGCAGTCGAGGCCCGCTCGAGGACAACCTCGCCCTCGGGAACCGGAGCATCCACCGGCGTGTAGCTCGGCGCATCCATCGGCTGGAGTTCTTCGCGGTTGCGACGGCGACGACCCTTGCGACGGGGTGGACGCTGACCGGGACCACCCGGACGGCCACCGGGACCGCCACGGCCACCGGGACCACCGGGACCACCGCGGCCGCCCCCAGGAGGAGCACCGGCGCCAGGCACAGAATCGCGAGGGCCACTGGGTCGACGACCACCGGGCATAGGGCCGCGAGCCGGACCACCCGGACGGCCACCGCCGGGCCCGCTGGGACGACCACCCGGGGGTGGCGGGATCGCTTTGCCCGAAGAGGAACGCGGCGGAGGTGGGGGTGGGATCGGCTTGCCCGAACCCGAGGTCGGCGGCCGCTTCGACGGATCGACGGCGACCTTCTTGACAACCTTCTTGACGACTTTCTTGACGACTTTCTTCGCCTCCGGTGCCGGCGCATCCTCGGTCGCGGTCGGCTTCTTCGGGGGTGCAGCACTGCCGCTTGAGGAGATTACGCGGGCAGGGGCAGCAGGCGTTTCGGGCTCAGGAGCGGGTGGCTCCGCAACCACCGGTTCGGCCACGACCGCCGGTTCGTCGGTGACCGGATCGGGAGCGCCAACGGCCTCCTCAGCGCCGGCATCGTCAGCCGGCGCCTCCACGCTCGCTGGGGCTTTCTTGGCCGCCGCCTTCTTGGTTGCCTTCTTCGCGGCCTTCTTGGTTGCCTTCTTCGCCGGCTTCGGCTCCTCGGGCTGCTCATCTCGAACCAGACCCTCACGCTCGGCCTTGCGTCGAACACGGTCGGCCTGCGCGTCGACGATGCTCGAGGAGTGGCTCTTGACGCCGATCCCCAAGGACTCGGCGAGATCAAGCGTTTCGGCATTGGTCATGCCGAGTTCTCGTGCGAGTTCGTAGACGCGGATGTTATTTGGCACTGAGGCGATTGCCCTTCTGACCCGGTGTTCGCTCTCGAACCCGCCGGATCGCTCACTTGTTTGACGACACAATCTGCGTCGTCAGTGGTCACCCCTGCTGGCGCGCACGCGCGTCAGGCTGCAATGGCCACGACATTTGAAGCCTAGCGAGATCATCCGCGTCTGCCGCAGTTCGCAGGACCCGACCGATGGCCTTACGAGCGATGGCTGCATCGAGGCATGCCCCATCGAGGCACACATACGCCCCCCGGCCCGGTCCCCGCCCGAGTGCGAGGCCGTCTGGGGTTGCCCGGATCCGCAGCAATTCGGCCTGTTCAAGGCGCTCACGGCACCCCACACAGGTCCGAATCGGCATTAGAACCGCTATTCGGCCTCGTCGTCGGCAGCCGATTCGTCGCCCGTATCGGCTACGGGGCCATCACCGGCCTCGTCCTCGGCGTACTCGTCGTCGGCCGTAGGAACCTCGTCAGCCGCGGCCGCCTCTTCTTCCTGCATGGCCAGATAGTCGGCTTCGGAGATCGGATCGCTGCCATCGGCCGGCTGCCACAGGTTCTCGCCAGTCTCGGGGTCTTGGATCCACTCACCGTCGGCCCACTCGACACTCTCGGCGTACGCCTGCTCCTCGGCGAATTGGGTCTCGGACTTGATGTTGATTCCCCAGCCGGTGAGACGAGAGGCAAGACGGGCGTTCTGGCCCTCCTTGCCGATCGCCAGCGATAGCTGGAAGTCGGGGACGATGACGTCGCAATCGCCGGTCATCTCGTCGGGACGCACCTCGGTGACCTTCGCCGGGCTCAGGGCACGGGTGACGAACTCCTGCAGATCCTCGTGGAACGGCACGATGTCGATCTTCTCGCCACGGAGTTCGTTAACGACCTGACGCACGCGAGCGCCGCGGGCGCCGACACAGGCGCCGACCGGATCGACGTTCGCATCGTTGGACCACACGGCGATCTTGGTGCGGTGGCCTGGTTCGCGAGCACAGGCCTTGATCTCCACGATGCCGTCGGCGATTTCGGGGACCTCGAGCTCGAAAAGGCGCTTGACCAGACCCGGGTGGGTGCGACTGACGACGATCTGCGGGCCCTTGGCCGTCTTGCGGACCTCGACGATGTACGCCTTGATGCGGACGTTCGAGTCGGGGCGTTCGAACGGCACCTGCTCAGCCTGAGGCAAAAGCGCCTCCACTCGACCGAGGTCGAGCAGCGTGTAGCGGGCGTCGGTCTGCTGGATCATGCCCGTGACGATGTCGCCTTCGCGGCCGGCGTACTCCTCGTACTTCAGCTCGCGTTCGGCCTCACGGATGCGCTGGGTCATCACCTGGCGGGCAGTCTGTGCCGCAATGCGGCCGAAGTTGTCGGGGGTGACCTCGAACTCGTCGCCGACCGGCTCGCCGTCCTCGTCGAGTTCTTGGGCGAAGACCTGGAACTCCATGGTCTCGGGGTTGATCGTCACCCAGGCGTACTCGTACGCATCCGGCATGCGCTTATAGGCATGCTCGAGGGCGTCGGCGAGCGCCCCGAAGAGCGCATCAACGGGGATGCCGCGGTCGGTGGCGAGCGCCTGCAGCGCCTCCATCATGTCCTGGTTCATCAGTGAGCCTCTCTCTGCGATTCTGGGATGCTCGGACGCTTGTCGCCCTGGCCGGGCTTGGGGGCGCCGCCCCATTCGAACACCGTGCGGGCCTTCGACACGTCGCCGTAGGCAAACGACCGGGTGTCGCCGTCGATCTCCAGCATGAATCCGGCTTCTGTGGCACCAACAAGGGTGCCGGAAAAGCGGCGGATACCGTCGACATCGGCGAACGTCTTGATCTTCACGGTCTCACCGACCGCCCGGTCGTAGTGCAAACGGGTGCGGAGCGGGCGCTCGAGACCCGGTGAGGAGACCTCGAGGGTGTACCGGCCGGGGATCGGATCGGCCTCGTCGAGCACTCGGCTCGAGGATTTCGAAATCGTCTTGATTGCGTCGATACCGATGCCGCCGTCGGCATCGACCAGGACCCGCAGAATCCCACCGTTGAATTCGACGTCGTAGAGCTCAGCGCCAACGTCGGCAACGACCGGGGCCACCAGCTCACGAACTCGATCGACAACAGCCATGGCACTCCCCTTTCGTGGTCATCAAGATGGAAACGGTGCCGGAACTGAGAAAGGCGTGGCCTGCGGCCACGCCTCATCCGAACACGGCTGAAGAACGATGGCGTAAGTGTATCAGAAATCCGGTGACGCAAGCGCTGCCACGAACCCGGTGTGAAGACGGGTGAGACGGACATTCGACCCCTCAACGACGATTCCGGGGAGGCAGGCCCGAAGGGCGAGCCATATGGCGATCCACAGGATCAGGGAGATCGCAGCGATCACAAGCGCCAACGGCACCATCAGCGGGAAACGGGCAAGTACCACCCCGCCGAACAGGCAGGCAACCCCGCCGAACGCCGACCGTCGCTGACGCCTCTGGAGGTCAGCCACACGATCGAACTCATCTTGGGTGAGCGGTACGTGGATCCGCCGATTGGCGATCGTGACGGAGGCATAGCCGTCAGCCGGTTCGCCGCTCTTGACCGACACCTGCGGCAGGGTCCGGGCACAAGCATCGGTGACCGACACCACGGCCTTCGCCACCTCAGCGCTCGCTGCGACGGATCTCAGCGATCACGGCCTCGGACTCGTTGGCGTCCTCTCCACGCTCTCCGAGGTTCCGGTCGCGGTCCTCTTGCGCAGCCTTGCGGGCGGCGTCCTTAGTGGCCTTTGCCTTTTCTAGAGCTGCATCGGCGCCGTGCTCGTGGATGAACTCGGCCCATTCGACAAGGGTGTCGACCATCTCGTCCTCGGGAACAACCATGACGTTCTGGCCCTTCACGAACAGGTGGCCGCGCTTGTTGCCCGCAGCAATGCCGAGATCGGCGTCGCGGGCCTCGCCCGGCCCGTTCACGACACAGCCCATCACGGCGACCTGCAGAGGGATCTCCCGCTCACCGAAGGCCGTCATAGCGTCCTGAGCAACGGTGTAGATGTCGACCTCGGCCCGACCGCATGACGGACATGCGATCAGGTCGATGTTCTTGCGCTTGCGCAGGCCCATGGCCTCGAGTAGCTGGCGGCCAGCCTTGGCCTCCTCGACCGGATCGGCGGTGAGGGAGTAACGGATCGTGTCGCCAATGCCTTCGGCGAGCAGGGTGGCGATGCCGGCAGTGGCCTTCAAGGTTCCCGCCGGTGGCGGACCTGCCTCGGTGACGCCGAGGTGCAGAGGATGGTCCGTGACCTCGCTGAGCTGCCGGTAAGCCTCGATCATCAGTGGGACCGAGGAAGCCTTCACCGAGATCTTGATGAGGCCAAAGTCGACCTCATCGAAGTAGGCGATCTCCTGCAACGCCGACTCAACCATCGCCTCCGGGGTGACCTTGCCGCCGTACTTGTCGTACAGCGCGGGGTCGAGTGAGCCGCCGTTCACCCCAATGCGGATCGGAATGCCCCGGTCCTTGGCCTCGCGCGCAACGATCTTGATGTGCTCGGGCTTGCGGATGTTGCCCGGATTCAGGCGAAGGCCGTGGACCCCGGCCTCCAGTGCTTCGAGTGCACGTCGGTACTGGTGATGGATGTCGGCGATGATCGGCACCGGAGAACGCGGCACGATGCGGGCGAGTCCTTCCGCCGCCCCGGGTTCGTTGCATGTGCAGCGCACGATGTCGCAGCCGGCTGCGGCCAAACTGTAGATCTGCTGCAGGGTCGCCTCGTGATCCGCCGTCTTGGTGATCGTCATCGACTGGATCGTGATGGGGGCACCTCCGCCGACCGGGACGTCGCCGACCATGATCTGTCGGGTCTTCCGGCGAGGGAAGCTTTGTGTGAACTCCACGAGAGCAACGCTACCGGCCCGACGCTGGCTCAGAGATGACGGGCGGCATGCCCGGCGGCTCAGCCGATGTTGATCGGGTCGATGATGTCGCGAGCGAGGGCGAAAACACCGATGACGACGAGGAATGCGAACACCGCATACGTCAGGGGCAGCACCCGGGCGTAGTCAACCTCGTGCTTGCGGCCCCCCACCGAGCGGAGGCGCTCGTAGGTGCCAATGGCCACGTGTCCACCATCAAGCGGGGGCAGCGGCAAGAGATTGAACACACCGATGAAAACGTTGAGAATCGCGAGCAGTTGGAGTTGGCCCTCGAAACTCGCGTTGGCACCGAGTCGGGCGGCGCCATAAATCGACAGGATTCGCTCCTCGTCGGGATTGCGGATGTCGAGCGCTCGACTGTTGATCTCGCGCTGCTCTGCCACATCGGTGGCGGTGGTGAGATCTGTGCCGCCGCCGAGCGTGTCGGAAAAGAAGTTCCCAAGGGTGCTCGGGGTAAAGAACTGCACCAGCGCCTGGCCGGAAACGACGATCCACTCGCCGAAGGTCGTGACCCCGTGCCATGCCGACCCGAACAGACCGAACTTGTCGAGCAGCGGCTCATCGCCCACGCCAAAGAACCCGACGGTGGGGTTCTTGACCGAGGTGATGTCGAGGATCTCGACATCGATCATGACGCGGGGGAACTTCTCACCGACCGGGTCGACCGTGAAGTCAACGAACTCACCCTCCCGGCCTTCGAGCACCGTGAGGATGTCGTCCCAGTGGGCGACGTCGGTGCCCTCGATCGCAAGGATGCGGTCGCGCTCGATGAGCCCTTGAAAGGCGTCCGCACCCTCGCCGGTGAGACGAGTACCGATGACGACGGAATCGGTGATGACCTCGCCGTTGCGTTCCCAGGTGAACTCGGTGAGCTCACCCCCACGGGCCCGGACGAGATCGCCGAACTGCGGGAAGCCGGTGACCTCCTCACCGCCGACACTGAGGATCACGTCGCCCGACTCGACGCCGAGTTCGGCGGCGGCGCTCGCCTGTGACGTGCGCGAGACCTGCCAGGCACCGTCACCGTTCTGCACACCGTAGAAGAGCGCGAGCACAGCGAGCAGAACGACCGCCATGATGAAGTGCATCGCAGAACCGGCCGAGACGACGAGCATCTTGCGTGGCCACGACTTGACCCGGTACGACCGTTGCTCGTCGCCCGGCTCGACTGGGTCGAGATTGTTCATTCCGATGATTCGGACGTACGCACCGGCTGGGATGCCCTTGACGCCGTATTCGGTCGTGCCCTTACGGAACGACCAGAGTCGGGGCCCGAAACCGATGAAAAACTCGGTGACCTTCATACCGGTCCAGCGCGCCGTGAGGTAGTGCCCGAGTTCGTGCATGAAGATCATGAAGATCAGCGCGACGACAAAAAAGGCCCAGCCCCAGCTGGCGAGAAAGCCAAGGGCGAGTATGGCGGCGATCATGAGCATCAGGCCACTGAAATCGTTGGTGGTCTCGGTGTCAGTCGCCGACGCCGAGACCGATTCCGGTGGGGGCGCTGGGGTCTCGGTCTGCATCACACCATTTTCGCCGAGATCGCCGCCAATGCGACATCGCGCGCCTGCGCGTCGGCTGCCAGCACCGCATTGACATCGCTCGCAGGAGACCCGGGCCAGCGTTGGAGTGCTGCATCGACCACCTCGCCGATGTCGACCCATCGGATCGAGCCGGCGAGGAATGCGTCGACTGCGACCTCGTTGGCGGCACTCAGCCACGCTGGTGCTGTCTCACCCGCCCGTCCGGCGTCGTAGGCCAGACGAAGACACGGGAAAGCCTCCAGGTCAGGGGGCTGGAAGTCGAGTCGGCTCAGTGTGGTCCAATCGATCGCGCCATACGGCACGTCGAGGCGATCGGGGTAGGCCAGCGCGTACCCGATACACAGGCGCATGTCCGGCATGGAGAGTTGGGCGATCGTCGCACCGTCGGTGTAGCTGACCATCGAGTGGACCACCGACTGCGGATGAACGACGACATCGATCTCGTCGAACGACACGCCGAACAGTTCGTGAGCCTCGATCACCTCGAGACCCTTGTTCATCAACGTCGACGAGTCGATCGTGATTTTCGGCCCCATCGACCATGTGGGATGAGCCAGAGCATCCTCGATCGTGACCTGCTCAAGGTCGTGACGGGTGCGGCCTCGAAACGGCCCCCCACTCGCCGTGAGCACGATGCGATGGACCCGGTCGGTTGCGTTGACCTTGCCGGTAACGCCGTTGGCTCGCAAACACTGATGCACCGCGCAGTGCTCGCTATCGACCGGAACCAGCTCCGCACCTGGGGTCTGCCATGCCCGCTGGACCACCGGCCCGGCGGCGATCAGCGATTCCTTGTTGGCCAGGCCGAGACGCTTGCCCGCCTCGAGTGTCGCAAGGGTGACGGGCAGTCCGGCGAAGCCAACGACCCCGTTGATGACGGTATCGGCGGTGACAGCAGCGTCAGCCATCGCCGCATCGCCTACCAGCAGGTCGACGCCCTCGGGCAGCTGTGGCCCGATCTCGGCCGCCGCCTCTACATCGGCAACCGCGACGACCTGGGGGCGAAACTCCTCGGCTTGGGCGATGACGTCGGTGCTCCGACCGACGCTGAGCGCTGTAACGACATAGTCGTCGGGTCGCTCGCGGATGATCTGGAGTGTCTGGGTGCCGATTGAGCCGGTCGAACCCAGCACCGACACCGAGGAGGTCATCGTCAGCTCAGCTGAACACGAAGGCGTTGGCAACGAACCAGACCGTCGGCAACACAAACAGCAGCCCATCGAAGCGATCGAGCAAGCCCCCGTGGCCGGGCAGGATCGTACCCATGTCCTTGATGCCGAGATCGCGCTTGATGTGCGACTCGGCCAGGTCACCGATCGGAGCAGCGAGCGCTGCAGCGATACCGATCACGATCATCGTGAACAATCCACTGCCATCGAAGGCGTCGCCGGCGAGCGGAGCAGGCTGACCGATGACGCCCATGACGATGGCGGCGATCAGTACGACGATCATGCCACCGATGAGGCCTTCCATGGTCTTGTTGGGGCTGACGGACGACAGCGGGGTGCGGCCCAGCGCCTTCCCGATGAAGAGCCCGCCAACGTCATAGAAAACGGTGAGGATTATGGCAACGGTGAGCACGCCAGTTCCGTAGGTGTCGACCGACAACATCAAGGCGGCGAAACTGCCGAGCACGCCGATGTGCACGATACCGAGCAGCGTTGCGCCGAGGCCGCGCATGGCGCCGTCAGGGCTGACGCCCATGACGTACCAGAGCGAGCCGAACAGGATCGACAACACGAGCACGAGTCCAATCGCCGCTTCACCCTTCCAATAGACCGCAAGGGGCAGGGAGAGCACAGCGGTGAGACCGAGCAGCACCGCAGGCTGGTAGCCGGCAACTCGCACGGCGTTGTAGAACTCGACGGCGGCAAGCGACAGCGCAATCGTGACGATCACGAGGGCGGCCACCGGGCCGACGGCAATCGCCGCGAAGAACAAGACAGCAAGGGCCACCCCGACAATGACCGCCATCGGCATGTCTCGATCGCCGGTCGCGCCAGCGACCGCACCCAGTGATGCCCCGAGCGACAGCTCTTCACCGGCAGAGCCCGGCTCCGACATCGCCGTGCCGAGACGACCGGAATCTTGCTCGTCATCGAAACCGAAGAAACCGTCGGCGGCGTCGGACACGCCACCCAGCTGCACGGGCGGTGCCGCATCGGCCCCACCGTCGGTCAAGTGGGGCGTGGATGACACGTCGGCCCAGGCAGCAAGCTCGTCGGGCTCGGCCTCGGGGAGGGTCGGCTCTGGGGTCGGTTCGAAGGTCATCGACGCATCGCCGCCGACCTGCGGCACCGACCCAGTAGGCGGCTCGCTCCAGTGTGGGATGGCGTCGTCGTCCTCCTTAAAGGCGATGTCGTCGTCGCCGAAGACCGAACGGCCCGGCGCCGCGAACTCGTCGACACCGTCGTCGACGGGTTCACCGCTGTCGGCGACTTGAAAGCCCTCAAACTCGTTGGATTCGTCACTCATCGGGTACGTCTTTCTAGAGCAGTGCGAGGCTCACACCTCAAGTAGCTCTTCTTCTTTCTGGGCCTGCGCTGCATCAATCATGCCAATGAAGTCGTCCTTCAAGGCGTCAAGCTGCGTCTCGGCCCCTCGCACGTCGTCTTCGGAGACGCCGTCGAGATCTTCAAGTTCCTTACGAGCAGAGCGACGTACACCATTGACGCGCTGCTTGGCCTCCTCAGCCATACCACCGACAACCTTGGCCAGATCGCGGCGGCGCTCCTCGGTGAGCATCGGGAAGCTGAGGCGGATGATGCGTCCGTCGTTCGACGGGCTCAGGCCCATATTCGAGTTGATAATTGCCTTCTCGATCGCGTCGAGGTTGGCGATGTCGTGCGGAGTGACGATTAGCTGACGGGCTTCGGGCACCGAAAAACTCGCAAGCTCCTGCAGCTTCATCTCGACACCGTAGGCCTCAACGGTGAGCCGCTCGAACAGCGCCGAGGACGCCCGACCAGTGCGCACGGTCGAGAACTCGCGGCGCGCATGACTAGCGACACCCTCCATCTTCTCGCCCGCATCGAGCAGGATGAGTTCGATCTCTTCGTCGTTCACGGTCATTCCTTGTCATCGACGAGGGTACCGACCGACTCACCTCGGAGCAGGGATTGGAGGTTGTTGTCGCCCATCAGGTCGAACACGACAATGGGCAGATCATTGTCCATACACAGCGTGATCGCGGTGGAATCCATAACCTTCAGGCCCTCGTTGAGCACCCGCATGTAGGAAATGTGTTCGAGCTTCACGGCTTCGGCATTGATCCGGGGATCGTCGCTGTAGATCCCGTCGACGCCGCCATGGGTGCCCTTGAGCACCGCGCCTGCCTCGATCTCGACCGCCCGCAGGGCCGCCGTGGTATCGGTCGTGAAGAAGGGGTTGCCCGTTCCGGCACCGAAGATGACCACCCGCCCCTTCTCGAGGTGACGGGTCGCCCGACGCCGGATGTAGGGCTCAGCGATCTGGTGCATTTCGATCGCCGACTGCACACGGGTCGGCTGCCCGAGTTGCTCTAACGTGTCCTGCAGCGCAAGCGCGTTCATCACGGTTGCGAGCATGCCCATGTAGTCGGCCTGGGCACGATCCATGCCCTCGCCGGCGCCGTGGATGCCACGCCAGATGTTCCCCGCGCCGACGACGACAGCAATGTCGACGTTGAACTGTCGCGCTGCGGCGACGATGTCTTCCGCGATCGCCCGAACAGTAGGCCCGTGGATGCCGTGTTCGAGCGGACCGGCGAACGCCTCACCAGAGAGCTTCAACAAAACCCGCTGCCAGCGGGCGGCTTCGGTTCCTCGGGTGGTCGGTTCGTCGTCGCTCATTCCGTCATGATCCGATCACAACCTGGACGAAGCGCGCAATGTTTCCACCTCCGAGGCTGTCTTTCACGGCGGACTTATCGCCGTGAAGACCCTGCTCAAGGAGGGCTCGCTCTCCCATCCAGGCGTTGAGTCGGCCCGTGACGATCTTGTCCCAGGCCTGCTCAGGCTTGCCCTCGGCCTTTGTGATCTCGAGGAGCGAGACCCGCTCCTTTTCGATGTCATCGGCAGGGATCTCGTCAGAGGACAGGTACGTGGGCTTGGCGAACGCAACGTGCAGAGCGACCTGGTGGAGGTCCTCCTGGCTGACACCATTGCCCTCGACGACGACGGCGTTCACACCGCGCCCATCCTGGCTGTGCAGGTAGGTGTCGAGGATGTTGCCGTCAGCGGCGATGATCTGCTCGACCGCCCCCAGTTCGATGTTCTCCTTGATCGTGACCTTGAGATCATCGATGGCATCGGCGTGGGCGTCGACCGCGCCGGGGCCACCCGTGAGGACGGCCTCGGCAAGGGCCTGCGCAATTGTGGTGACGGCGTTGTTCTTAGCCGAGAAGTCGGTCTCGGTCTTGATCTGCACGACGGCGGCGGTGTTGCCGTCAACGGCGATCGCGACGGTGCCCTCATCATTTTCACGGTCGGAGCGGGCATCGGCCTTCGCAAGACCCTTCTCGCGAAGGGCCTGCTTGGCAGCTTCCATGTCGCCATCGGCAGCCTCGAGGGCTTTCTTGGCGTCCATCATGCCGGCGCCGGTGGCGTCGCGAAGGGCCTTTACATCCTTGGCGGTGAAGCTCATGTCGGTGTTCCTTGAGTTTCGGAGTGGAAAGGGGTCGTTCGAATTAGGACTCGGTGGTGCCTTCATCGCCGGCTGAGGGCGTGGCTTCCCCGGCTTCGGCAAGCGCAGCCTCTTCGGCGGCCGGTGCGTCGGCCTCGGCCGTTACGGCGGCCACGCGGGACTCGCGAGCGGCGGCCTCGGCGGCAGCCTCGGCACGGGCCTGCTCTTGCTGCTCGGCGATCTCGGCCTCTTCGAGGACGTTGCGCTGAGCCGCGGCCTCACCCGAGGCCTCGGCCTTCTTCGAGCGGATGAAACGGCCCTCGAGCACGGCGTCGGAGATGACACGGCTCATGAGTTCACCTGCGCGAATCGCATCGTCGTTGCCGGGGATCGCGAAGTCGACTAGGTCGGGATCGCAGTTGGTGTCAACGACCGCGACAATCGGGATGCCGATCTTGCGAGCCTCGGTGACGGCGATGTGCTCCTTCTTCGTGTCGAGCACGAAGACGGCGTCGGGCTGCTTCTGCATGTCGCGGATACCGCCCAGGTTGCGCTCTAGCTTGGTCAGCTCGCGGCTGATGAGGAGCGCTTCCTTCTTGGGCATGGCCTCGAACTCGCCGGAGTCGCGCATGCGGCGGTACTCCTGCATCTTCGAGACACGCTTCGAGATGGTCTGGAAGTTAGTGAGCATGCCGCCGAGCCACCGCTCGTTGATGTAAGGCATGTTGCACCGCTCGGCGTAGGACTGGATTGAGTCCTGGGCCTGCTTCTTCGTGCCGATGAAAAGCACGGTGCCACCGTTGGCGACGAGATCACGAACGAACACGTAAGACGACTCAACGTGGGTGAGCGTCTGGTGCAAGTCGACGATGTGAATGCCGGAGCGCTCACCGTGAATGAAACGCTTCATCTTCGGGTTCCAGCGACGGGTCTGATGCCCGAAATGGACGCCGGCTTCCAGCAACTGCTTCATGGAAATAACTGCCATGATGATCTCCCGGTTGAGGGATCCGGACCGGACGCCGAGGCGACCGGGTGTGGTCCGGATCTGACGTTAGATGACGACCTCCCTGTGAGGACGCACAAAGTCTGCGAACAAACCGACACCATGCTACCGGGCCACCCCGACGGAGCCTCCCCGAGGCGGGGCGTTCACCTCAGCCGAGAACCAACGACGATCGCACCAGCCGCACGCGACAGGGCCAAGGCGGTCGACTCCGGCACGACAAGGTCAAGAATCTGGACGCGAACCTCCGGTGAGGGGTGAGCCGCGAAGTGGGCCCAGAGTTGATCGATGTCATCGACGCGTTCGACCACGGGAGTCCTAGGCGCGCGGGTGTGTCGATCGGTGAACATCGCGCATGCGCTCGCGACTGACCCGGGTATAGATCTGGGTGGTGGTGAGATCGGCGTGACCCAACATTTCCTGCACAACGCGCAAATCGGCACCTCCGTCCAGAAGATGAGTGGCAAAGGTGTGACGCAGCGCATGCGGGTGCGTCGGGGACACCGCCCGACGATCGAGGATGCGTCGCACATCGCGCGGTGTCAGCGAGCGGCCCGCCCGATTGAGGAACAGTGAGGGCTTCGCCGTACCGCCGGTGACCATGCTCGGTCGACCCTCGCGAATCCACCGGGAGACCGCCTCGGTGGCCGCCTCAGAGACGGGCACGATCCGCTGCTTGGACCCTTTGCCCCAGACCCGGAGCACCCCGCTGTTGTCGATGTCGTCGAGTTCGAGACCGCACAATTCACTCACCCGGATTCCGCTTCCATAGAGCAACTCGATGACCGCTCGATCGCGGAGATCGACCTCGCCGGGCTCGCCGGCAGCTCGGGCCGACCCGTCAAGGAGGCCGTCGATCTCGGCGGCGCTCAACACGGTAGGCAGGTTGGCGGTGCCCTTCGGCGCAGTGAGCGCTGCGCTTGGGTCGCTCTCGACCCTCCCCGTGCGTCGCGCCCAGTCGAAATAGCGGCGCAGCACCGA
>PBTQ01000023.1 GCA_002729125.1 Acidimicrobiaceae bacterium
CCACGAGCCTCAACCGACCCGATCTCCGCATCGTCGAAACTCGTCATCCGATCGGTGGTGTCGACGAGGACACCGCCCGGGCGTGGGCTGACGAGGTCGTCGAAGCGGTCATCGCTGCGCTCACGGAGCCTCGATGATCTCGATCGACCACGGCGGCAAGGTCGCCCTCGTCACCGGATCCGGGGCAGGAATCGGACGCGAGGTCGCCCGCTGGCTTGCGGAGGCCGGAGCGCACGTTGTTGTCAACGACATCCGCGGCGACTACGCCGATGCGGTCGTCACCGAGATCGCCGATGCAGGTGGATCAGCGGAGGCCGTCATTGCCGACCTGCGAGACGACGACGCCGTCGATGCAATGGTCGAGGGCATCGTTGAGCGGCACGGTCGGCTCGATATCGCGGTGAACAATGTCGGCATGTATCCACCGGGTCGGATGCCGAAGCCGTTCACGGCTGGGCGCGGCGGCGACTACCGCGAGATCTTCGACCAGAACCTGGTGCTCGCCGCCCTGTGCGGTCGAGCCGAGGCCGAGGCGATGAGCGAGACCGGTGGCGTGATCCTCTTCGTCTCGTCGGGTGAGACCACCCGGCCGGCGCCGTTCACATCAATCTACGCGGCGGCCAAAGCCGGTCTCAACCACCTTGTCACCTCGATGGCGGTCGAGCTCGGCCCATCGGGCATCCGGGTGCTCGCCATGGCGCCCGGCACCACCCGCACCGAGATGGTTGCGGCCGCATACACCGAAGAACGCTTCGCGGAGATTGTCCAATCGACCCCGCTGCGGTACGCCGTCGAGCACGATGAACTCGCCCGTCTGACGGTGTTCCTCACCAGCGATCTGGCACGGGCGATCACCGGTCAGATGATCCTCGCCGACGCCGGCGCGTTCCTCTCTCGGACCCGGCCAGAGAATCAGCGGTCCGGGTCCTGAAATCGGTATCAGTTTTGCGGCATGATCGTGGGCGATGTGTGACGATGCGCTGCAATCACTGCTCTATGTGAGCACCGCCGAGGTCCCGTTCACGAGTGTCGATCTCGTGAATCTGACCTCGCGTTCCGAGTACGCGAACGAGAAACGGGACATCACGGGCTATCTCTGGTTCGACGGGTCGATGTTCATGCAGTACCTGGAAGGACCAGCCGGCGCAATCGACACGCTTGAGACGAAGATCACTAGCGATCCCCGGCACTCGATCGTCAAGCGCTTCACCTGCTCTCTCCCCGCCGATGAACGTCGGTTCACCGGCTGGAGCATGCGGCTGATGAACGACAACGAGCGGTTCGAGATGCACATGGAGGGAGTGCTCATCGCCCTGCTCGAGGTTCCCCGCGACGACGTAGCTCCCCAGACGCGGTCGCCGTGGATGCTGACCGATCGCCTGTCGGAGCTGCGGGCCGCCTAGGGCTAGAAGCCGATCCAGTCGGCGGTGAGTTTCTCGCCGCGTTCAGCCCAGTCCTCGGCCGTGATGGCGTAGCGGACATGGTCTTCCCAGGCACCGTTGATCTCGAGATAGTTCTGCGCCGTGCCCTCGTCGCGAAGCCCGAGCTTCTCGGCCACTCGACGGCTCGCCGAGTTGCGCGGCACGATCGCCGCCTGCACGCGATGGAGTCGGAGTTCCTCGAAACAGAATCGCAGGACGACGACGAACGCCTCCGGGACATAGCCGTTTCCTGCCTGGGCTTCGTCAATCCAGTAGCCGATGTAGGCGTTCTGGAACGGCCCCCGTTGGATCGAGTTGAGGTTGACCTCACCGGCGAACACGCCCTCGACGAACACGCCGAAGCCGAAGCCGGTGCCGAGCTGACGCTCGCGCTGTCTTGCCGAACACCGCGTGGAGAACGCATGGGCGTCCTCGACCACGTCGGGCTGGCCGGGTAGCCGCTGCGGTTCCCACTTGGTCAACCAGTCACGGTTGCGGCGCCGGACTTCCTGCCACTTGGCGAAATCACCGGGTTCGAGAGGGCGCAGGAGCACGCGGCGGCCGAACAGGGTGGTCACGGACACTCAACGTAGCCCGCCTCAGACCTCCAACTGGCGCCCGAGCGACTCGACGGCGTCGATGAACTCCTCGACCATCTCCATCACGACGCGCGCCGCGGGCTTCGATTCGTTCATGGTGCCGACGATCTGGCCCACGAAGTAGTTCGAGAGCGCTTCGGCACCGGAGCCGGCGTTGTGGGCCGCCCGATCGATGCGCATGATCGCCTCGCCGGTGAGCACCATCTGCATCGGCATACCGAGTGGCATGGGGGTCTCGGGGTTCTCCCACTCGTCGGTCCACGCGGACTTGAGCTGACGGGCGTGCTTTCCCGTTCGACTGCGGGAACGGATCGTGTCCGACGAGGAGGCGGCGAGGAACTTGTCCTTGACGACCGGGTGGGTTTCGGCCTCATCGGTGGTGAGCCACACCGAGCCGCACCACACACCAGAAGCACCGAGGGCCATGGCAGCAGCCATTTGACGACCATGGCCGATGCCGCCTGCGCCGAGCACGGGTGTGTCGCCGACGGCGTCGACGATCTCGGGGATCAGGACCATCGTGCCGATCTCGCCGGTGTGGCCCCCGGCCTCGGAGCCCTGGGCGATGATGAAGTCGACACCGGCGTTGACATGGCGTTCGGCGTGCTGCGCCTTGCCGGCGAGCGCACCCGTCTTCGCTCCCAGCTCGTTGCAACGGTCGATCATGTGTTGCGGGGGCGGGCCGAGCGCGTTGACGATCAGTGACGACCCGTGGGCGAGCGCGATCTCGAGATTGGGGTCCTGCGACTCGGCCGACATCGGTGCCGCAGTGTCGCTTCCACCTCGTCCGATGCCCCGGCCGCCCTCGTCGTCGGCGAGTGCAGGCACGCCGTAGCGCTTGAGGATGTCGTCGACGTAGGCCTTGTGGTCGGCGGGGATCAGCTCGCGAACCTGGCCGATGTTGATGCCGCCCTCGTCGGAGCCGGCGTATTTGGCCGGCACGATCAGGTCGACACCAAAGGGATGGTCACCGATCTCGTTCTTGATCCACTCGAGATCGATCTCGAGCTGCTCCGGCGAATGTGCGACCGCACCGAGCACGCCGAGGCCACCCGCTTTGGTGACGGCGGCGACAACGTCGCGGCAGTGGGTGAACGCGAAGATCGGAACGTCGATCCCGAACATGTCGGTCATCGGGGTCTTCATGAGATCACTTCCTCCTGACCTGCACCGGCAGGTGGGTGTAGCCCTTGACGAATGCCGACAGCGTGCGCTCGGGCTCGGCTTGGACTTCGATTCGCTCGAAACGCGGGAGGATCTCCTCCCAGAGGATCCGCAACTGCAACTCCGCGATGCGGGCGCCCATGCAGTAGTGGATGCCGTGACCGAACGCGAGGTGCCGATCGGCGTTGGGGCGCTCGAGATCGACCACATCGGCGTTGTCGCCGAACACGGCCTCGTCCCGGTTGGCCGAGAGGTACCAGAGCAGGACCTGATCGTCCTTCTTGATCTGCTTGCCGCGGAATTCGACGTCCTTCGTCGCGGTGCGTCGCATGTAGGC
Source organism: Acidimicrobiaceae bacterium (assembly GCA_002729125.1). Classification (GTDB taxonomy): domain Bacteria; phylum Actinomycetota; class Acidimicrobiia; order Acidimicrobiales; family Aldehydirespiratoraceae; genus UBA11606. The sequence continues at coordinate 3,522 of PBTQ01000023.1, forward strand.
GAGGGGGGTCTGCCAGCGGATGATCTCAGGGACGAGGTTGGAGATCAGACTCGGGTCGGCGATGAGCTTGTCGTACTGCTCTGGCCACTTGTTCAGCGCGTAGACACTGCCCGACATGGAGTTGCGGGTGGTGTCGTTGCCACCGACGATTAGCAAGATCAGATTGCCGAGGTGCTCGATCGGTGACTTGTCCTTGGTCGATTGACCATGGGCGAGCATCGAGACCATGTCGAAGCCAGGGTTTTCGCGCCGTTCCTGGAAGAGCCGATCGAAGTAGTCGACGCACTCCATGATCTGGTCGCGGAACCACTGCCGGCTCGTCGCCACGTCGCGGGTGCCGGGCTCGGGAATCGTCGTGACCAGATCGGACCACTTGGTAAGCAGGCGGCGGTCTTCGAGAGGGAAATCGAACAGGGTGGCGAGCATGAGCGTGGTGAGCTCGATCGACACGGTGTCGACCCAGTCGAAGGTCTCGCCTTCCGGTAGCGAGTCGAGCACATTAATCGTGCGTTCGCGAATCAAATCTTCGAGATTGCGAAGGCTGCTCGGGGCCGAGATGCCGCGCACGGTCTTTCGCTGATCGGTCTGGTCCGGCGGATCCATCGCGATGAAGGCATCGAACGGAACCGTGTCGTCGGGCAAGGGCGTGCCGGGCGGGATCGTGAGCGTGATGCCCTGCGCCGAGGAGAAGGACTCCCAGTCGCCCTCGACATCGCGGACGTCCTGCCAGGTCGTGATCGACCAGTACCGACCGGAGGAACCCATCTCGTTGCAGTGCACCGGATCCTCGGCCCGCAGTCGAGCGAAATGCTCCTGCCAGCGGTCCTCGCGAAACAGGTGCGAGTTGAACGGATTGATCTCGGCGATCGCGAGCTGTTCGGCGCTCGGCACGTCGCCGCCGAAGCGAGCCTGCTCGAATTCAGGGCTGGCCCCCGGGCGAGCGGCGAGCCACGCCTCACGGGTGAGCTGCACGTCGGTCATCAGGCTCTCGCTTTCTGCGTCTCGGCCCACGTCATACCCTGTTGTACGTCAGGTTCCCGCGGAAGTCCCAATGCCATCTCGGCCACAATGTTGCGCTGGATCGCCCATGTGCCGCCACCGAGCGTCAGCGCCGGCGAGAACAGGAACCCGTAGTGCCACACCGGGTCGACCTCGGCGAAGTGTCCCTTCCGAAAATTGATCTCGGTGGCGCCACTCCGAGAGCTTTGGGCGAGTTCGCCCGACGGGCCAGAGCCAGTGAGCATCCCCTCGGCACCGACGAGTTCCTTGGCGAGCTCCATGACTTCTTGGCCGTGCTCGTCGGCCATGAGCTTCTGGATCGACGCCTCGGTGCCTGGTGTCCGTCCGTTGAGCTTGGCCGACAGGGTCCAGAGGCGGTTGAGTCGAAGCACTTCGGCGTTGGCAAACATCCGAGCGACCTTCTGGCGCATCGTCGCATCGACAACAGGGCCCATGCCCTTGATCTGTTCGAGCAGGTCGTAGGCGGACGGGCCGGCGCCCCAGAGCGAACCGGCCGAGCTGAGCGACACCCGTTCGTTGGCGAGGGTGACCTTGGCGAGACGCCAACCGTCGCCTTCCTCGCCGATTCGGTTCTCGACGGGTAGACGCATGTCGTCGAAGAACACCTGATTGAACGAGTGCGCTGTGGTCATGTCGACGATCGGCGACATCGTCAGGCCTGGAGTGTCCATGGGCACGGCGAAGTACGAGATGCCCCGGTGCTTGGGGGCATCGGGGTCGGTGCGGGCGATCAGGATGCCCATGTCGCTGACGTGGGCACCCGACGACCAGATCTTCGCCCCATTGATCACGTACTCGTCACCGTCACGCACGGCCCGGGTAGCGAGGTTGGCGAGATCCGAACCGGCGTCGGGTTCGGAGAAGAGCTGGCACCAGATGTCCTCGTGGGTGAAGATCCGGTCGAGATAGCGGGCCTTTTGCTCCTCGGTACCACCGAGCAGGATCGTGGGGGCGGCCCAGCCGACACCGATGGCGTTCGACGCCATCTCCCGTCCACCGACATGCTTAACCTTCAGTCCGGCGAGCTCCTGCTGGATAATGATCTGGTGGATCGGGTCGGCGCCGATCCCCCACGGCTCGGGCCAGTGCGGCACGACATAGCCGGCCTCGTGCAATTCGGCCTGCGTTGGTTCGGGGTTTTCGTCACGCCACGCCCGGACGGCGAGGCGCCTCGGGTCGTCGTCGGCGGGAAAGTCGAAGTCCATCAGTGATGCTCCTGTGGGATCCAGGACGCCGGACGCTTCTCGAGGAAGGCGCCCATGCCCTCCCTGGCGTCGTCGCCCTTGAACAGGTCGGCGGACAGCGGCGCCGTCCAGGCGAAGGCGTCGTCGGTCGTCATGTTCGGCACGTTCGCCAACAGCTGCTTCGTCGCTGCGAGTGCGGCCGGGCTGCCCTTCACGAGATCGCCGACGACCTCGTCGACGATGGCGTCGATCTCGTCGGCCGCCGCCGCCCGATTGATGATGCCCATGCGTTCGGCCTCTGGCGCCAGGAAACGGTTGCCGCGCAAGAACGCCGCTCGGGCGTCGCTTGCCCGCATCTTCGGCAGGCACAACACCGAGATCATCGCAGGAGCCACGCCGATCCGGACCTCGGTGAATCCCATCTTCGCGGTGTCGACCACGACCGAGTAGTCCATCGCTGCGGCCAAGCCCATGCCGCCGGCGACACAGTGGCCGTTGATCTTGCCGACGTACGGCTTGGCGGACCTGCCGAAGCGGGCGAACATCTCCGCCGGGTCAACCGGCCGCAGCGACGAAGCCTCGCTTCGGCCGGACCGCTCCGACAGGTTGGCTCCCGCACAGAACGTGTTGCCGGTATTCGTGAGGACGATCACCCTGACGGCGTCGTCGGCTTCGGCAGCGTCGAGCGCATCCATCAGCTCGCTCGTCAGTTGAGCACTGAGCGCGTTCTTGCGTTCGGGATCGTCGAGCGTGACGGTGCAGACACCGCCCGCTATTTCGCTGCGCACGACCGGATCGGTCATCGGTTCGCTTCCTCTCGGTTCACGATGCTCGTCTCGGCAGGCCTCGCAACACGGCGTCGACCATGGCGTCGGCAGCATCCTTGGGGCTCGAATCAAGCGTGGGCATCACCTCGGGGCGGGCGAACTCGGCTCCGAGACCGGCGATCATGCGGGCGACCGCCGCCGTGTCGACCGGCGAGATCTCCTCTTGCTCGACCGCCACGTCGAGCAGGGTGCGGGTGACATCAATGATGTATTCGGAATGCGCAGCGTTCAGCGCCCGACCCTCCTCGATCGACGCCATGTCGTCAGCGAATTCCGGCGTGGTGTTCTGCACGGCGACCGTCGCCGCCGACAAGTACGAACGGACGGCATCGAGCGCCGACATGTTGTCGTCGACGACGCGGTTCGCCGCCCGGCCGACCGCTCGAAGGTTTCGGTCGACCACCATCAACACGAGGGCGTTGCGACCCTCGGCCAAGCCGTAGAGCGTGCGCAGCGAACAGTTCAACTGGGACGCAAGTTCGGCCATGGTGACCTCGACGAATCCCTTGTCGAAGATGCGTCCGAGTTCGTCGAGGATCTCGCGCTGGCGGCTGGTGAGCGCCGCCTCGCGTGTACGGCTCAGCACCGGCTCTGGTGCCGGGACGTCGCGGAGACGGTCGCGGAGGCCGGTCACAGCAGATGCCCCGGGATGTCGGCGTGGCGGGCGCGGAACCACTCCCCGAGCGATTTGGCCTGACCGTCCTGCCGGGTCGACGCAGCCACGCCTTCTTGCAGAATCCCGTGGATCACGAAGTTGAGCGACCACAGGTTGGGCAGTTCGTGACGATCGATCGTGAGCCCGGCCGCCTCGGGGAGCAGTTCACGCATGCGCTCGATGGTGAGTTCCTGCGCCATCCAGGCGTAGGCCTCGATGGACCGGGCGAACACCCCAAGGTTTGCGTTGCCGCCCTTGTCGCCGGAGCGAGAACCGAGGATCGTCCCGAGTGGCAGGCGGTGGGTCATGCCGGACGGCACCTCCGGGAGGTCCGGCACGACGACCGCAACCGGGCCGCCACCCTCCGGAGCGACGGACTCGACCACCGTGCGGTCACCACCGAGCACGACCACGTGCTGCGGCACGAGATCGGCCGACACGAGCCCGGAAGTGTGCACGCCGAACGGCTTACCGATGCCGGCACCCGCCAGGCCGTAAAAGCCGGGGATGGTGGCGAGGGCCATGTCGTTGATACCGACGGCGATCGACTTGGTCTTGCGCTCATCCGCGTCCTTCACCGTGAGACGCCACTGGGCGGTGGCGGCCTCGTTGGAGGAAGGATCGTCGTGATCCGTGCGGACGACCGTCGTGGTGACCGACGCAAACGCATCCGGAGCGATCGGCGCAGCCTTCCAGAATGCGGCCTCGAGCAGTTCGGCCTTCGCCTCGATGTCGAGACCGGTGAGGGCGAGGACGATGTCGGAGCGATACCCGCCCCAGGTGTTCATCGAGACCTTGAGGTGTTCGGGTGGGCGCTCACCCTTCGTGCCGGAGACACGAACGCGATCGGGGCCCTCCTGGCTGAGCTGCATCGTGTCGAATCGTGCCGTGACGTCGGGGCCGAGGTAGCCAGGCGGGCCGATCTCATAGAGCAGCTGCGACGTGACCGTGCCGACCGTGACCGCTCCCCCGGTGCCGGGATGTTTGGTGATGACCGACGAACCGTCCGCTTCGATCTCCGCTATCGGAAACCCGGCCCGTTCGAGACCGGGGATCTCGGTGAAGAAGGAGTAGTTCCCGCCTGTCGCCTGCGTCCCGCACTCGATGACATGACCGGCCGCCACTGCGCCAGCCAAGGCGTCCCAGTCATCGCGGGCCCAGCCGTGATGCCAGGCGGCCGGACCGGCGACGATCGCAGCGTCGGTCGTGCGGCCGGTGACGACGATGTCGGCGCCCCGGTTGAGCGCTTCGACAATCCCCCAAGCGCCCAGATAGGCGTTCGCAGAGATACAGTCGATCGGGGCGACCGGTTCACCCGTCTCGAGGTCGAGGATGTCGATGCCGGCCTCCCGCAGCTCGTCGAGCCGGGGCAGCAGGTTGTCGCCGTTGACGTAGGCGATGGTCGGGTTGAGGCCCAGCGTGTCAGCCACCTCCGCGACGGCTTCTGCGCAGTGATCGGGATCGAGGCCCCCGGCGTTCGACACCACCTTGATGCCCTGGTCGAGGCAGGTGCCCATGACCTGCTCCATCTGGGTCACGAAGGTGCGGGCGTAGCCCGATCCGGGTCGCTTCGCCTGCGTGCGGGCGAGGATCAGCATCGTGAGCTCGGCAAGCCAGTCGCCGGTGAGCGCGTCGATCGGCCCGCCCTCGACCATCTCCTTCGCGGCCGAGAGTCGGTCGCCGTAGAAGCCCGAGCAGTTGGCGATGCGGATTGCGTCAGTCATCGGCAGGCTCCTCGATCGTGAGCAGCAACGCCCCGTTCTCGACCTGGTCACCTACGGCGATCGGCAGCTCGGTGACGGCGCCAGGGAACGGGGCGGTGATGTGGTGCTCCATCTTCATCGCCTCGAGCACGACCAGGACCTGGCCAGCGTCGACGGTGTCACCGATCGCACACCGCAACTCGATGACCGAGCCGGGCATGGGCGCCACAAGGCCGCCAGTCGGGAGCTCGGATCCGGGAATGGCGAACCGCTGCTTCACCGGCAACGTCACGGTCGTTCGTCCGAGCGTGACATAGCCGACGCCGTCAGCGACGGTGACTGCCGCCCGCAGGCGACGGCCGTCGATCTCGAGTTCGATGTCGTCGGAGGTCCACTCGTGCACGAGCACGGTCTCGCCCGAGCCGAGTGCGAATCCGCCGTCGCGACGCAACGAGTACTCGATCCGATGCGTTTCGTCGGTGCCGGTCTCGAACTCGATGTACTGAGGGGGCAACGATCCGGTGCGGAAGTTCGAGCG
>PBTQ01000024.1 GCA_002729125.1 Acidimicrobiaceae bacterium
CGGACCGTGAGCGTTTCGTGAGGACCCGATCGAAAACCACAAACGGCGCCCCGGAGGGCGCCGTTTCGTTGGCTCGGGGAGGAGGACTCGAACCCCCAATGACTGGACCAGAACCAGTTGTGTTACCAATTACACCATCCCCGAAGGATGGCCCGGTTGGGCATCGCGAAGGGTAGCGGGAAGTCGGCGGTCAGCCGACCCCTTCGAGCCAGTTGTCGACCCGCCGATACCCGACGATCCTCCCGAGGCTCACGGCGGCGGTCTCGCGCAACAGTTGGCGGATCGACGACGCCCCGTCAGTCGACGACACCGAGGCCTCAAGTCCGACCTCATCGGCGATCTGGGTGAGCCGAAGCGAGTGGTATGGGTCCGACACCAGCACGACCAAATCGAGGTCGCGCAGACGAAGCTGCCGCGCCGTCGCGGCGAGTTGCTTCCACGTCGATGCGCCGTCGGTAATCACCAGCAGATCCGCATCGGGGATGCCGGCAAAGCGCAAGTACTCGTAGCCGGCGAACCCCTCGGTGAAACGATCGCCGGGCAGATTCGATCCGGTGGTGACGACGATCGGCGCCACACCTTCACGCCAGAGTTTCTCCGCATGGTCGAGTCGGCCGGCGAGTACCGGCGAGGGCTCACCGTCGTATTGCGCAGCGCCGAGCACGACGATCGCATCGGCCTCGACACGGACGTCAGTGCCGGCTGCGAGCAGCACCTGAAAGAACGTGGCGCCGACGTAGAGCGCGCCGAGGACACCCCCGACCAGGACGATCCGTCGCCATGACAACCGCTCCCGGAGCTGCTGCAGCGGCGACGCCATGATCAACCGAGTTGCGCTCGGGCAGCTCGAAGACGGCCCAGGCACTCGTCGTGACCGAGAAGGGTCATCGCCTGCCACAGCGGGATGCCAGCTCCCCCGCCGGTCAGCGCGACCCGCACGGGTGCCTGGGACATCACCCTGACGCCGAGCGATTCGGTGAGCGCATCACCGACCCTCAGAACGGCTTGCTCGATACGCCCGGCGTCGGAGAAGTCGTCACCGTCGAGGACGGCAATCACGTCGTCGAGTACGCGATCGGCAGCCCGGCCCTTCACCATGGCCTTGGACCACGACTTCTCGTCAAACTCGGTTGGGCGCACGAACAGCCAGGTCAACCAACCAGCGGCTTCGTCGAACTTCGAAATGCGCTGCTGGACCTCAGGGGCAAGGGCCTCGACCACCGCCGAGTCGTAGGCATCAGCCGGCCACGGCGAGTCGTCGCTGGTGAGCCAGGGTTCGGCGGCGGCCGTGAACTCGGCCGGGCCAAGGGCCTTGATGTACTCACCGTTGATGTGGCCGAGTTTCTGCGCGTCAAACATGGCTGCGGCCTTGTTAACCGTCTCCAGCGAGAACAGCTCGACGATCTCAGCCATCGGACGAATCTCGACCTCGTCGGGCGGACCCCAGCCCAGCAGAGCGAGGGCATTCGCCATGGCATCGGGCAGATACCCCTCGTCGCGGAAGGCGGCCAGCGCCACCGAATCACGTCGCTTCGACAACTTTTTACGCTGCTCGTTCACGAGCAGCGGCAAGTGGGCATACACCGGCTTCTCGCCATAGCCGAGTGCATCCCACAGCAACATGACTTTCGGCGCCGTATTGAGGAGATCCTCACCGCGGATGACATGGGTGATGCCCATGTCGTGGTCGTCGACGGTGTTGGCGATGAGAAAGACCGGGCTGCCATCGCCACGACGAATCACAAAATCCTCAATCGTCTCGTGGGTAACTGCGACTCGACCACGAACGATGTCGTCGATGACGGTGACGCCATCATCGGGAGCCCGGAAGCGCACGACAACACCAGGCCCATCCTCGACGTCGCGATCCCGCGACCAGCCGTGGTAACCGCCCTTGAGGCCTGCTTCGTCGTTCTTGGCCTCAATCTCCTCCTGCGAGAGGTCGCAGTAGTAGGCGCAACCAGTGTCGAGCAGCTGCTGCACCGCCGCCATGTGCAGCTCGAGACGCTCGGACTGAAAGTAGGGACCCTCGTCCCAGTCGAGGCCGAGCCATACGAGCGGCTCGGTGATGGCGTCGACGAACTCCTGGGTGGTCTTCTCGGCGTTCGTGTCTTCGACCCGCAACACGAACGTTCCGCCGGTGTTGCGGGCGAAGAGCCAGTTGAAGAGCGCCGACCGGGCGCTGCCGACATGCAGAAAACCGGTGGGTGCAGGAGCGAAACGAACGCGAGGGCTGGTCACCCGACCGAGGTTACCGGTGGAACGGTCGTCACTTTCCGCCGAGGAGCAGGTGCTCGCCGGTTGGAGCCCTGGTCAGGACTCGTCATCGACCAGCGCAGCCTTCCAGTCGGCCTGGAGGGCAACGCGTGCCGAAGCGATCGGCTGACGGAGCCACTCGCCGTCGACTCGATCAGCGATCTCACGGGTCGAGAAGTAATGGATCGTCGTGTGATGAACCTCGGAGAACAGCGCTTTGCGCAGCTCGATCAGCGCAGCCGGCGCCTCGCCGAGGAAGCCATAGGCGAGCAGGCCCAACTCGACGTCGTCGCGGACCGGGGCACGACCGAGCATCGACGCCCGGCGCAGACCAACGGCAATGGCGCCATCGAGAGCGTCAGCAGCATGCTCACCGGGGGCGAGTATGAGATCGCCGGCGAAGGCGTTGGCGAGTTTAATGGCGTACCCCTGATCGGGGCCCTGGTTACCGAGTGCACCACCGGTCGGGTGGGGGGCGCCGATGGTTTCGCCCGGACGCTCGGCGCGCCACGAATCGCCCCGGCGAGGCGGCGAGGCGTAGTGCTTCGGGGCCGTGGGCGAGGTGGGGACACGAGACGGAGCAGCCATGTCCAGAATCGTAGCGAGATCGCCTGCGTCACCAAGACACGCGAGACTCCGAACATGCCCAGTCCTGCCCCACTCGCCGGTGTCGTCGTCCTCGACGACACCGATCTGCGTGGCGCGCTCTGCGCCCGCTTGCTCGCCGACCTGGGCGCCGACGTCCGACGGATCCGCCATGCCGACGACGACGGCTCCCCTGCCGACCGCTTTCGCAACGCCCGCAAGCAGCCGGCTGCGGCAGACGACTTCGATCTGGCCGACATCGACATCTATGTCGAGAATCACGGTCCGGCCGCCGCGTTCGACCGCGACGCAATCGCCGACGCGAACCCCGGCCTAATCCACGTGGCTCTCACCGACCTGGGACTCACCGGCGAGCGAGCCCATTGGCATCTTGAGCCCCTTCCCGCCCTCGCTGCGTCGGGCGGCCTCCACGCAGCTGGTTTTCGTCACCTGCCGCCAACGAGCCTTCCCGGCTACCTCGCTCACGACTGTGCGTCGGTGCACGGCGCACTCGGCGCGACCGCCGCAACCCTCGAGCGGAGCCGCACGGGTCACGGACAGCGCATCGAGGTCAGCTCGCAAGAGGCGGCGCTCAGCGGCCTCGTCCCGTGGACCGTGATCGTCCCCGATTATCTCGAAGTCAATCCGTTCCTTCCCGTCGAGGGCACCCGCTCGGCCGACGGGCTCTACTACGTGCTGCCGTGCGCGGACGGCTACGTCCGGGTCGTTCTCACCTCCGGACGAGACTGGGATCTCTTCGTCGAACTCCTCGGCGCGCCCGACGAGCTTGCGGGGCCCGAGTGGAAGGATCTCGCCCACCGCGGGATGAACACCCCGATGATCCGCGAGGTCGCCGCGCGGCAGCTCGCCGACCGCACCCGCGCCGTTCTGTACGCCGCCGCCGAACCTCTGGGAATGCCACTCGGGATAGTGCAGACCCCCCTCGAATACGTGGCGCACCCCCAGACGGTGGCCCGTGCTCCATTCGTAGACGGCATTGCGTCGTCGGTCTGGAAGTTCTCGGCCACTCCGTCACCCCAGCTGGGCGCGTCGATCGATCACCATCGCAGGACGTTCCCCTCACCCAGCGAAGTCGCGCCATCGCTTCCGCTCGCTGGGATCCGGGTCGTCGAGTTCGGTGTTGCGGCCGTCGTCCCGGAATGCGTCTGGATGCTGAGCGAACTCGGCGCCGAGGTGATCAAGATCGAGTCCACCGGAAAGATGGACAACCTCCGCTTCACCGGCCTCGGCGACCCCAACAAGGGGTTCGCCTTCAACACCGAGGCGCGCGGGCGGGCCGGCGTCACACTCGACCTCACGCTCGAGGAGGGACGTCGTCTGGCCCGGGAGCTCTGCCTCGCCGCCGACGTCGTCGCCGAAAACAATCGCGGCGGGATGATGGCCAAACTCGGCCTCGATCACGACCAACTGCGGGCGGAAAAGCCCGAGCTGATCTACGCCGCGTCACAGGGCTACGGGCGCGGCGGCCCGATGGGCAACAAAAAGGCCTACGGGCCACTCAACGCCGCTTTCGCCGGCATCCACCTCCTGTGGAGCCACCCCGACGGTCCGTACCCATCCGGCACGGCCATGAACCATCCCGATCACATCGCCGGCAAGATGCTCTCCACCGCTGTGCTCGCCGCCCTCGACCATCGAGAACGTACTGGCGAGGGCCAGTTTGTCGAACTGTCTCAGGCGGAAGCGGCGGTCTATCTCCTGGGTGAGCAGTACCTCGCCGCGATCGAATCAGGCATCGATCCGGTCAATCTCGGGAATCGACACACACACCAAGCGCCCCATGGCGTGTACCCGGCCGATGGCGACGACGCATGGGTTGCGATCGCCATCCCGAATGATGACGCGTGGCAGCGACTTGAGGCCGCCTGTGGTTGGGAGACCGACCCGAGCCTGGCCACCACCGAGGCACGCCTGGCAAGGGTTGATGAGATCGATGAACGCCTCGCCGTCTGGACCCGTGATCGCGACAAGAACGCCGCCGCCGTTGACCTCCAGAAAGCTGGTGTGTCGGCAATGCCGGTCATGGGGCCACTCGATCACCTCGCCGACCCACATCTCCTGAGCCGAGCAGCGTTCGACGAGGTCGAGCATCCCGTCGGCGGCACCGAGCATCACATCGCCAACCCCACCCGCTTTTCGCGTACACCAACCCGCACCGCAGGACCGGCTCCCTGCTTGGGTGCCGACACCCGACGGATCCTCACCCAGTGGCTCGATCTCGACGACGCCGACCTGGACCGTCTTGTCGAGACCGGCGCCCTCACCTAGGGCCCGGTGGCTCAGTCAGCGGCGTGAAGCAGGCCGTAGACCAGAGAATCGACGAGGGCCTGCCATGAGGCCTCGATGATGTTCTCGCTCACCCCGATCGTTGTCCACTCACGGGAGCCGTCGGTCGAGTCGAGCAACACGCGGGTGATCGCACCGGTGCCCTTGCCCGTGTCGAGAACACGAACCTTGAAGTCGGTGAGAATGATGCGATCGAGCGCCGGGTAGATGTCGTCGAGCGCGTTACGCAAGGCGGCGTCGAGCGCGTTGACCGGACCATTGCCTTCACCCACCGCAAGGTGACGAGTGTCGTCAACCCAAACCTTCACGGTGGCTGAGGTCTCGACATCGACCGCAACGTCGTTCCAGAGGCGGGCGTTGGTGCCGGAGCGGTGATCGGTATCGACCGAGAACGATTCGAGCCGGAAGAACGGCTGCTCCCAGCCGGCAGCGCCACGCATGAGCAACTCGAGCGACGCATCAGCCGCCTCGAAGTGGTAGCCCTCGTGCTCGAGCTTCTTGAGTGTGTCGATGACATCACCGACCGTCTTGCCGTCGAGTTCGATGCCGAGCGCCTCGGCCTTCATCTCGAGTGTCGAACGGCCCGCCATCTCCGACACGAGCACACGGGTGCCGTTGCCGACCGCCTCCGGATCGACATGCTCGTAGGCGTCACTCGCCCGGCTCAGCGCCGAGGTGTGCAGACCCGCCTTGTGAGCAAACGCCGTCGAGCCCACGTACGGCTGCTGCGGGTCGACTGAGAAGTTCACGAGCTCGGCCACATGGTGAGCAACCGACGTGAGGTTGACGAGACGCCCCTCCGGCAGACACTGGATGCCCATCTTGAGTTCGAGGTTGGCCATGATCGGCACGAGGTCGCAGTTACCGACCCTCTCGCCATAGCCGTTGATCGTGCCCTGTACCTGGGTGGCTCCTGCGCGCACCGCGGCGAGGGCGTTGGCGACTCCACAGCCGGTGTCGTTGTGGAGATGGATACCGACCTGGCAGTCGACATGATCGACCACCGCACCGACCGCGGCTTCGACATCGGGGGGAAGGGAGCCGCCGTTGGTATCGCACAGCACAACGGCCTCGGCACCGGCCATCGCCGCCGCTTCGACGACGCGAAGGCTGAACTCGGGGTTGCGTTTGAAGCCGTCGAAGAAGTGTTCGGCATCGAAGAACACCCGCTTGCCCTGGGCGACCAGGTACTCCACCGAATCAGCCACCATCGCCACACCCTCGTCGAGTGAGGTCTTCAGCGCCTCGGTGACGTGGTAGTCCCAGCACTTCCCCACGATGCAGACGACCTCGGTGCCGGCGGCGACAAGGTTCGTGAGGGTCTGATCACTGTCGACCTTGCCCTTCGCCCGCCGAGTGGAACCAAACGCGACAAAGGTCGACGTCGACAGGTCGAGTTCGGTCTTGGCCCGCTCGAAGAACTCGTCGTCCTTCGGGTTGGCGCCCGGCCAACCACCCTCGATGAAAGCGACACCGAGGCGGTCGAGCTGCTCGGCGATGCGCAGCTTGTCGTCGACCGTCAGCGAAATGCCCTCCAGCTGACTTCCGTCGCGGAGGGTCGTGTCGTAGATGTCGACCTGGGTGGGCCAGGACGGATCGTGGACAGCGCTGCGGTCGAAGACGGTCATCACGCCAGTTCGTTCCAGGCCCGATACGTCTCGTTCTTGCCCCGCACGAGATCGGCATAGGCGTCGGCCAGCACCTTGGTGGCGGGGCCGGGACACGGCACCGGACGATCGTCGACGGAGTTGACAGCAGAGACCTCGGCGGCGGTGCCGACGACAAAGATTTCATCGGCGGTGTAGAGATCGCTGCGGGCCAAGTCGCCGACCTGGATGTCGATGCCGTGATCGGCGGCGAGGGTCATCACGGTGTGCTGGGTGATGCCGGCGAGCGCCCCCGACGCGGTGGGCGGGGTAAGTATGACATCGCCCTTGGCCACGAAGATGTTCTCGCCCGAGCACTCCGACACGAGACCGGCACCGTTGAGCATGATCGCCTCGTCGTAGCCCGCATTGAGGGCTTCCATCTTGGCGAGGGTGCTGTTGGCATAGTTGCCGGTGGTCTTTGCGGCCGGCGGCATGATGTTGTGGTCGTGGCGGGTCCACGAGCTGATCTTCATGCGCACGCCCTGGGTGACGGCGTCGTCACCCAGGTAGGCACCCCAGGGCCACGCTGCGATAGCGATGTCGGTCGTGCAGGCGCCGGTGGCGAGTCCCATCTCGCCATAGCCGTAGTAGGCGATCGGGCGGAGGTAGCAGGCGTCGAGCCCGGAGTCGGCGACGACGTCCTTGCAGGCCTGCACGATGGTCGGCACGTCGTACGGCATCGGCACACCGAGGATCTTCGCCGAGTTGTAGAGACGCTCGATGTGCTCGGTCAGCCGGAAGATGGCCGGACCCTGCTCGGTTTCGTAAGCACGGATGCCTTCGAAGACGCCGGTGCCGTAATGGAGCGTGTGGGTCAGGACATGGATCTTGGCGTCCTCCCACGGCACCATCTCGCCGTTCATCCAGATGTGGGGCGTCGGGGTGATGGGCATATCGATACCTTCGCTGCATTCGCTGAACGCCCAGGGGCGCTCGGTGGTTGATGGTGAGTTTCAGAGGCGAGCGACGACTGCGTCGCCAATCTCGCTGGTGGTTCCGGTCAGGGTTTCGGGCTCAGTGCAGGCTGCGCGGATGCGGTCGGCCGCCTCGGACTCGCCGAGGTGGTCCAACATCATCGCACCACTCAGGATGGCGGCGATGGGGTTTGCCTTGCCGGTACCGACGATGTCCGGCGCCGAGCCATGGACCGGCTCGAACATCGACATGCCATTCGGGTTCAGGTTGGCGGTGGGAGCCAGGCCGATACCGCCGGACACCGCACCACCGAGGTCGGTGAGGATGTCGCCGAACAGGTTGTCGGTGACGATCACGTCGTAACGCTGGGGGTCCTGCACGAAGTAGATGCAGGCGGCGTCGACATGGTTGTACGCCGTCTCGACCTCGGGGTACTCGGCAGCGACTTCGTTGAAGGTGCGTTCCCAGAGATCGCCCGAGAAGGTGAGGACGTTGGTCTTGTGCACGAGGGTGACGTGCTTGCTGCGCTTTATCGCGAGGTCGAAGGCGTAGCGGACGCAGCGTTCGACACCCATGCGGGTGTTGACCGAACCCTGGGTGGCGATCTCGTGCGGGGTGTTGGCCCGAAGCAGGCCGCCCTCTCCGGCGTAGGTGCCCTCCGTATTTTCCCGGATGACGACAAAGTCGTGGCTGACAACACCGTCGTCGGTGCGCGCACCGAGGAACGGCCGGTAGTTGATGTAAAGGTCAAGTTCGAAACGCATCTTGAGCAACAGGCCTCGCTCAATAAGACCGGGTGGCACATCGGGGGTGCCGACGGCGCCGGCGTAGAGGGCATCGATCCCACGCCACTCATCGATGATTTCCTGGGGCAGGACGGTGCCATCCTTCAGGTATCGCTCGCCGCCGAGGTCGTAGTCAATGGGCTCGTACTCGATGCCGAGTGCGTCGATGACCTTGAGGCCTTCGGCCACGACCTCGGGGCCGATGCCGTCGCCACCCATGATGCCGATGCGGTGCGTCACGTTGGAACCTTCCTGGAACAAGAAAAACCGCCCACCGAAGTGGACGGCTGGAGGCGCACGCCGAAAGCCCGACGTGCGCTACGAAATGCTGATGATGATCAGGGTTGCCATCATGGGTGCCAGCCTACCGGGCGGCCTTGTTCGACTCAATCGCCCGTCGACGTGACTTGTGGGCTGTACGGCTGAGCGAACCGACGAGACCGATAGCCTCGGCCAAATGGCAGACGCACAGCAGCTCTCCCAAGCCGCCTTCGACCGACTCAAGGCCGAGCACGACGACCTCACTACGCGTGGGCGTATCGACATCGCCCGCAAGATCGAGGCCGCCCGAGAGCTCGGCGATCTCTCCGAAAATGGCGACTACCACGCCGCCAAGGAGGAGCAGGGCAAGATGGAAGGGCGCATCGTGCACCTCGGTCGCATGATCGAGAATGCCGTGATCGTCAAGGCCGAGTTCGGCGGTGATTCCATCATGGCGGGGACCATCGTCACGATCGTCTTCGACGGCGACGACGAAGACGACGCAGAGCGTTACCTCGTGGGTTCGATCGAGGAACAGGTCGAGGACGTCACCGTCGTGTCGCCTGGCTCACCGATGGGTGCTGCTCTGCTCGGAGCCACCGTTGGCGACGAGGTTCAGTACGAGGCGCCGACCGGAGTCGTCCTGAAGGTCAAGGTCCTCGCGATCGCATAGGTGCCCGTTGTGAAGCCTGCCAGTGCCCCAATGGCGCTGCTCCTCCACGACTCGAGAGCGACACTGGTCTCGGACCGCAAGCCCGCTACGGTCCTGGCAATGCGCCTGCGCCCGATCATCTTCCTTGCCGCTCTTGTCATGTCGTCGTGTGCCGAAGACGACTCGCTCGACGCGTTCATTGAGGTCGAGCCCGAGGTCGTCATCGAGACCGAAGAACTCGACGTCGACATCGATGCACTCGAGGGGGCTGCTGCCGACACCGAATCCGAGGTGGACGAACCTGCGCCGATCGAGATCCCTGACGACGCCCTCGACCTCAGCGGCGTGGACCAGGTCGCGCTCGACATCCAAGACAACGCGTTCACCCAACGGGTCGTGGTCGTGAGTGCCGGGACCGAGATCACCTGGACCAACCAGGGGCGCAACGAGCACAACGTCCGGCCCGCAGTCGAGGGGGCGTTCGAACCGATCTCGACGCTAGACCTCGCCGAGAAGGGCGATAGCGCCTCACTCGTCTTCGAGACCCCCGGCGATTTCCCGTACTTCTGCAGCCTCCACGGCACGGAGACCAACGGTCAGACAGGCCGAGTGATCGTCGTCCCCTGAGTCGCCCGGCTTCCTGGCGTCCCGTCCATCGGGACTAAGGTCCAGCCAGTCGCTTTTCTGAAGGGGAACCATGCGTCGCCTGTTAATTCTGCTGTCCGTATTCGCCTTTGCCGCTGCGGCCTGTGGTGGAGGGGGCGACAGCCCCGACACCACCGCCGCGGACACGACAACCGAGTCCAATTCGGCTGCGGAGCTCGAGGAGGAGATGGCCGAGCCGGAACCCGAAGACGAGGCCGAACCTGAGCCAGAGCCCGAGGAGCCCGTCAACGACAACCCGCTCGGCGCGCTGCGGGTGCCGCAGGACTTCGCCACCATTCAGGAGGCTGTCGATGCCGCCGAGCCCGGCGATCTTGTGCTGATCGACGAAGGCGTCTACAACGAATCGATCGTCGTCGAGACCGACAACATCGTCATTCGTGGAGTCGATCGCCAGACCGTTGTGCTCGATGGCGAGCACTCCGAGGAGATGGCGAACGGCATCATCGTGTTCTCCAACGGCGTCGCCGTCGAGAACCTCACCGTGAAGAACTACTTCTCGAACGGCATATTTTTCACCGGCGACTACGACTCAGACTTCACCCTGCGGGGCTACCGGGTGAGCTACGTCAACGCCCTGAACAACCGGGTCTACGGCATCTACGCCTTTAATGCGGAGTACGGCCTGTTCGACAACACCTACGCCGCCGGACACACCGACTCGGGCTACTACGTCGGCCAGTGCCAGCCGTGCAGCGCGATGTTGTCGAACAACCTGTCGGAGTACAACACGCTCGCCTACTCGGGCACGAACGCCGGCGGTGACCTCTTCATCGTGAACAACGAGTTCCGGATGAACCGCATCGGCGTCACCCCCAACACGCTCAACTCCGAAGAGCTCGCCCCACAGCGCGGCGCGACCTTTGCCGGCAACTGGATCCACAGCAACGGCAACCCCGACACCCCGAAGGGCGGCGACATCTGGGAGCTTGCCTATGGCGTCGGTATGGTGCTGCCCGGGGCCAACAACAACCTCGTCAGCCACAACCTGATCGAGAACAATCGCAACGGTGGCGTGGCGATCTCTTTCATGCCCGACGGAGATACGTTCTGGTTGGCCGAGAACAACACGATCACCGACAACGTGTTCCGAGGCAACGGTATCGACGCCGTCATGGTCGACCAAGGTGGCCAGGCAGGCCTGGGCAACTGCTTCAGCGGCAACACCCTCGAGACCTCCCGCCCTTCCGACATCGACACGGTCCTGCCGTGCGACGGGCCCGAAGGCGACCTTAGCGACATGATCGGCATCGATTTCTTCGCCCCGCCTGGCGCAGACGAAAACGTGCCGTACGCCGATGTCGCGTCGCCGGGCGCTGCCGACCAGCCGTCCATGCCCGACGCGTTAACCACTCCGGCGTCGCCTGCCGACGTCCTGCCCGAGTTCGACGGTTTCGATCTGGATGCGATCACCGTCCCGAGCGGTAACTGAACAACCAATTAGTCGACTCGGCGTCCTGCTCGGCGCCCTCGCCGTCCTCGTGGCGGCGTGCGGCGGCGGCACCGACGCCGGGTTCGACGCGCTCAATATTCCGACGACTGCGCCGGACTGGTTGATCGAGCGAGCCGGCGACGCCACGACGACCTTCGAGGTGAGCGAGCGCTCCTACAACCTCTCGGCCC
>PBTQ01000025.1 GCA_002729125.1 Acidimicrobiaceae bacterium
GAGGCGGCCCGCCTCGCCGACACCAAAGGGCTCGACGCCCTCACGCTCACTCGGGTTGCCGAGGCGCTTGGCGTCCAGCAGCCGGCGCTCTACCGCCATGTCGACGGCTACGACGACTTGATTCGCAGCCTCGGTCTTCGGGGTCGGGAACTCCTCGCTGAACGGCTCAGTGAGGCGGCCCAGGGCGTCGCTGGTGAAGATGCGATTCGTGCACTCGGCGATGCATGGCGCTCCGTCGTCCGTGATGCCCCTGGGCTCTATGCCGCCACGGACCGCTACCCATGCGCCGGCGACGACGAACTGGAGGCGGCGGTCGAACGCGTCGTCAATGTGATCGCTCGTTCGCTTGCTGGCTTTGACCTCGACGATGCCCAACGCGTCCACGTGGCTCGAGCACTCCGGAGCGCGTTCCACGGCTTCGCCCACCTCGAGTCGGGCGACGGCCACCCTCATCCCCATGATCTCGAGGTCTCGTTTGCCGGCCTCGTCGACCTCTTGATGGCGGGTATTCGCCATCTTGAACGAACAGGAGAATCCCGATGACCCGCATGACTCCTTCGGAGGCCTTCGTCGAGACGATGGTCGCCAACGGCGTGAGCACCACGTTCGGCATCATGGGCAGTGCGTTCATGGATGCCATGGACATCTTCGCACCGGCCGGTATCGAACTCGTGCCGGTGGTGCACGAGCAGGGCGCGGCCCACATGGCCGACGGGTATGCCCGGGTTAGCGGCAAGCACGGTGTGGTGATCGGCCAGAACGGTCCCGGCATCTCCAACTGTGTCACAGCGGTTGCGGCGGCGTTCTGGGCCCACAGCCCCGTCGTGATGATCACCCCGGAGACCGGCACCATGGGTCAGGGCCTGGGTGGTTTCCAGGAGGCCAACCAGCTGCCCATGTTCCAGGAGTTCGTGAAGTACCAGGGTCACATCGCGAACGAGAACCGGATGGCGGAGATCACCGCTCGCTGCTTCGACCGGGCGATGTCGGAGATCGGGCCAACCCAGCTCAACATCCCGCGCGACCGCTTCTACGGCGACATCGACGTCGAGATCCCTGCGCCGATGGTCCTCGACCGCGGTGCGGGCGGCAAGGCCAGCCTCGATGCAGCGGCCGACATGCTCGCGGAGGCCGAGTTCCCGGTCATCGTCAGCGGTGGTGGCGTGGTGATGAGTGATGCGATGGCCGAAGCCGTTGCCCTCGCCGAGCGTCTCGGGGCGCCGGTGGTCAACAGCTACCTCCACAACGATTCGTTTCCTGCGAGCCATCCGCAGTGGTGCGGGCCGCTGGGCTATCAGGGCTCGAAGGCGGCGATGAAACTCATCGCCAAGGCCGATGTCGTGCTCGCGCTCGGCACCCGTCTTGGCCCGTTCGGCACCCTGCCTCAGCACGACCTGGACTATTGGCCCAAGGACGCCAAGATCATTCAGGTCGACGCCGATCACAAGATGCTCGGTCTCGTGAAACCGATCTCCGTCGGCATCCATGGCGATGCCGGTGCCGCCTCCGAAGCTCTTCTTGAGCGACTCGACGGCCGAACCCTCGTCTGCGACGCAACGCGCGACACCCGCGCCGCCACCACCGCCGAGGAGAAGGCGGCCTGGGAAGCCGAACTCGACGAGTGGAGCCACGAAAAGGATGACTTCTCGATGGACATGATCGCCGAGGCTGACGCTGAGGCAGGCAGTTGGCTGCACCCCCGCCAGGTTCTCCGTGAGCTAGAGAAGGCGATGCCGGCCCGGGCGATGGTCTCGACCGACATCGGCAACATCAACTCGGTCGCCAACAGCTATCTGCGCTTCGAAGAGCCGCGATCGTTCTTCGCTCCGATGAGCTGGGGCAACTGCGGTTATGCCCTGCCTACCATCATCGGCGCCAAGAAGGCCGCCTTGGACCGTCCGGCGATCTCCTACGCCGGCGACGGCGCCTGGGCGATGAGCATGAGTGAGCTCATGACCGCCGTCCGTCACGACATCCCGGTCACCTCGATCGTGTTCCATAACCGTCAGTGGGGGGCGGAGAAGAAGAACCAGGTCGACTTCTACGGTCGTCGTTTCGTCGCCGGCGAACTCGAGGGTGGCGAGAACTACAGCGAGATCGCCAAGGCGATGGGGGCCGAGGGTGTGCGTGTCGACGAACTCGACCAGGTCGGCCCGGCGCTCACCGCCGCCGTCGATTCCCAGATGAACGAGGGGAAGACCACGGTCATCGAGATCATGTGCACCAAGGAGCTCGGCGATCCGTTCCGCAAGGATGCGCTGAAGACCCCGACGCGCTACCTCGACAAGTACAAGGACTATGTCTGATCTTCGAGGTGTCGTCCCGAAGCGTCTGCGCAGGCCGTTCCGATGAGCGCTCCACCGCTTGTCGCTGACCAACCGGTCGATGTCGAGGCGACCTTCGGCTTCGCCTCGAATCTGCCGGTGCTCGGTTTTGCCGAGCCCACCGAGCACGTCCCCGAGATCGACCCGGCCTACCGGTTCGACCCTTCCGTCACCAAGGCACTCCTGGCCGGGTTCGTGCACAACCGGCGCGTGCTCGTCCAGGGTGCCCACGGCACCGGCAAGTCCACGCACATCGAGCAGATCGCCGCTCGGCTCAACTGGCCACTGGTGCGGGTCAACCTCGACGGACACATCACTCGGCTCGACCTGGTCGGCCGCGACGCCGTCGTCGTACGCGACGGTCTGCAGGTCACCGAGTTCCGGGAAGGCATTGTGCCCTGGTCACTCCAACGTCCGGTTGCGTTGGTCTTCGACGAACTCGACGCCGGCCGTCCTGACGTCATGTTCGTCATCCAACGGATGCTCGAGCGTGGCGGCTCGTTCACCCTGCTCGATCAGAACCGCGTGCTGTCCGCCCACCCGGGGTTCCGCATCTTCGCCACCGCCAACACGGTCGGACTCGGCAACCTCAGCGGGTTGTATCACGGCACCCAGTTGCTGAATCAGGCGCAGGTCGATCGATGGGACATCGTCGCCCGACTCGACTACCTGAGTCCCGATGCCGAGGCCGGCATCGTCTCGGCGCGCGTATCGAGCGCCAATGCTGGCGTCCTCGGCGGCATGGTCGCCGTCGCCGGGATGACCCGGGTCGGCTTCGCCGCCGGCGACCTCTCCACGGTGATGTCGCCGCGCACCGTCATCAGCTGGGCCGAAAACGTGGAGATTTTCGGTGACATCGTCGAGGCCTTCGAGCTGGCATTCGGCAACACCTGCGACCCGGCCGAACGCCCAATCCTGGCGGAATATCTGCAGCGGGCGATGGGCCTCGAGTTGCCCGAACTCACCTGATGGGTCCGGGCGAGGACCTGACCACCACGGTCCGTCGTCGCCGGGCCGAGCGCCGAGGCGCAGCGATCGTGAGAGCAGTCGGGGGTCGATCCGACGCCGATTTGCGAGGCGGCACCCTCCGCCTCGGTCACCGTCGCGTGGGGCTTGCATCCCCGCATCTCGCCGCCGACCTCGGCGAGGTATCGCCGGCCCGCGCCCGAGGCGTGGCCGACTCGCTGGGACTGTTGGTGTGTCACAGCGATCTCGATCTCCATCGCGAGCTCGCGCCGAGCGAAACCCTCGAACGGGTGGTGTTCGACCTGCTCGAGCAATTGCGGTGCGAATCACTGCGACCGATCGCGTGGGTCGGCATGGATCACAACCTCGACGCCACCTTTCGCGAGTGGTCCGAGCAGTGCCTCGGCGAGCGAATCGCCGAGTCCGGCGTCGGTCTGCTCGTCTTCACGGTCACCCACATGGCCCGAACCCGCCTGATCCGCCCGCTCACGACCGAGGAGATCGACGAGGTGACCGAGGGACAGCGCTTCACCCTGGCCCCCCTGATCGGTGAGGACCTGGTTGCGCTCCGGGCCAACCGGCACGATCAGCGCGCCTTCGCGTTCCACGCCCGGGCGATCGCCGAGGCGGTCGCCCTCTTGGCTGGAGACGCCAACCTCGCCGCCGCAGGCGCGGGCGGCGACCGTGCGAAGCTCCTGCTGTCGGGATGGGACGACGACGAAGATGGCACCGGCCTCACGGGCGTTCTCAGTGCAACGTCCTCCCGCGTTATCGACCTCGACCGACTCGGCGACTACCAGGTCTTCACCCGCGCATTCGACCGTGAGGTCGGCGGCGACGCGCTCGTTGCCACCAACCGACTGCCTGGGTTGCGAGCCGAACTCGACCGGCACCGAAAGGCCCAGGCGGTGAGTCCCGCCCGTGTCGCCCAACGGCTGATCCGAGCGCTCGCTCGTCCGGCCGAGGACGGCTGGACCCTTGCCGAGGACGACGGTGAACTGGATCCGGCCCGCCTGGCCATGATCATCACCGATCCCGTCGAGCATCGGGTCTTCCGGCAGCGCCGTCTCCGCCCGCTCGCGAACGTCGCCGTGACCTTTCTCGTCGACACGTCGGGATCGATGAAGCAGCAGCGGTACGAGGCGGCGGCCGTGCTCGTCGACACCTTCGCCCAGGCGCTCGATCTCGCAGGCGCATCGGTCGAGGTGCTGGGATTCACCACGCGGAGCTGGGCGGGCGGGAACGCTGCAAAGGCGTGGAAGAAGGCCGGTGCCCCAGCGTCCCCGGGCCGAGTCGCCGAAATCGAGCACATCGTGCACAAGGACGCAGCGACGTCGTGGCGGCGAGCCCGCCGTTCGATCGCCACCATGCTCGACATCCACCACTACCGAGAAGGACTCGACGGCGAGGCACTCGTGTGGGCCTACCGGCGGCTGGCGGCGATCGAGGCGAGTCGGCGACTGCTCGTGTTGGTGAGCGATGGTGCCCCGATGGAGACATCGACATCGGGTGCGAACCGGTTGGGCTTTCTCGACGACCACCTGGCGGCCGTCGCTGCTGCGCTCGACGCCCGAAACGACGTTGAGGTCGGGGCCCTGACGCTCGAAGCTGACCTGTCGGGCATCGTTCGCCGATCCCGGTCGATCGATCTCGACGGCACCCTCAGCCTTGCGCACTACGAGGTGCTGGCCGACCTCTTCGGCTGAGTCAGCGAGACCATGACTTAGGCTGCCCGCTCGGCGAGCACCCGCTCTTTGGAGGGAACTCGCAGCGTGATGTAGGCGATCCCGATAGCGCCGGTGGCGAGGATCGCTGACCGCAGCACGCTGCTGTCGACCAGCCAGGCGCTCGCACCGGCGAACAACACGATCATCGCCGTGGCGAGGAACTTCGCCCGACGGGGCATACCGAGTCCGTTGCGATGGTCGTGCACCATCGGGCCGATCCGGGGCAATCCGAGCACCCAGGCCTCGAGCCGAGGACTCGACTTCGAGAACGCCCACGCCGCGATGATGAAGAACACCGTCGTCGGGAGACCGGGAACAATGATGCCGACGCCACCGAGCGCAACCGCCAGCACACCGACGATGCACCATGCGCCTCGGACGATCCGGGTTCTCGCAGACGCCATGGGAGGCGTTGGAGGCGTCGAATCCGGCATGCCCCATTCTGCCGCATGGCCAAGCCATTCGAGACGACGGGGTTAGCCTCGGATTATGTTCATCAACGGACAGTGGGTCGACGCCATCGACGGCGGCACGTTCGCCGTCACCAATCCCGCCACCGGCGACGTCATCGGGAACATACCCGATGGTGGCGCCGCCGACGCGACGGCCGCGATCGATGCGGCTCACGCAGCCCAGCGCGACTGGGTGGCCACCACCGCCTACAGCCGGGCCGACCTGCTGATGGGGGCCTGGCGCCTGATGGGGGAGCGGGCCACCGAACTCGCTGCACTCATGACCGGGGAGCAGGGCAAGCCACTGAAGGCAAGCCGAGCCGAAGTCACCTACGGTGCCGATTTCCTGCGCTGGTTCGCGGAAGAGGCCCGGCGCATCACCGGCGAGTGGTTGCCGTCGAGTCGTGCCGATCAGCGATTCCTGTCGGTGAAGACGCCGGTTGGCGTGGTCGCTGCAGTCACCCCGTGGAATTACCCGATGTCGATGCTCACCCGGAAGATGGGGCCGGCGTTGGCCGCCGGCTGCACCCTCGTATTGAAACCGGCCGAAGCCACGCCGCTGTGTGCCAAAGCGATCTTCGACTGCTTCATCGACGCCGGCGTGCCCGACGGCGTGATCAATATGGTCACCGCCTCGAATCCGGCACCGATCGGCGACGTCTTCACCAGCGACCCTCGGGTCAAGAAGCTGACGTTCACCGGCTCCACGGCAGTGGGCCGTGTGCTCGCCGCCAAGGCCGGCGCCAACCTGCAGCGGGTCTCGGTCGAACTCGGCGGTCACGCCCCGTTCATCGTGTATCCCGACGCCGATCCGGTTCACGCGGCAAAGGGCGCGGCTGCGCTGAAGTTCCTCAACTCCGGGCAGGCGTGCATCAGCCCCAACCGGCTCTACGTGCACCGCGATCACGCCGATGCATTCATCGACACGATGGTGCCGCGAGTCGCCAAGGTGAAAGCGGGTATCGGTACGGCCGAGGGTGTCGGGGTGGGACCGCTCGTCAACGAGGCAGCGGTGGCCAAGGTCGCAGCCCAGGTCGACGACGCCCGGGCCAAGGGTGCCGAGGTGCCGGTCGGTGGTATGCGACTCACCGACGACGGCCTCGATGCCGGCCACTTCTACGCACCCACCGTCGTCACCGGCGTCACCGACGACATGACGATCTACCGCGAGGAGACCTTCGGGCCGGTTGCGCCGATCATCGTGTACGACGATGTCGAACAGGTCATCGATCTCGCCAACGACACCAACTACGGCCTCGCTGCCTACGTATACACGAAGGACCTCTCCACGGCGATCCGTGCGATGGAAGGTCTGCGATTCGGCATCATCGGGATCAACGATGTCAACCCGACGTCAGCGGCTGCGCCGTTCGGTGGCATGAACGACTCCGGTCTGGGTCGTGAGGGTGGCCGAGAGGGCATCGCCGAGTATCTCGAGACCAAACTCGCCGGTATCGCGCTGTAGGCCCGTTCGCGTCGTATGCAAATCGTTGCATAAACATTCGAAGGGCCGTAGAGTTCTCTCCATGCACCAGGTCGCCATCATCGGCGCGTCCGGCTTCACGGGCGCAGAACTGTTGCGCATCTGTGCGTCGCATCCCGAACTCGATGTCGTCGCAGCGACCGGCAACACCGAGGCCGGGAACCGAGTCGCCGACCTGTACCCCTCGCTCGCCGCCGCCTACGGCGAGATGACCTTCGCCGGGAACGACGTATCGGTCATCGCCGATGCCGATCTCGTCTTCCTCGGTCTGCCCCACGGTGCCAGCCAATCGATGGTTCCCGATCTCCGGGGCAAGGTGAAGCACGTGGTCGACCTCGCCGCCGATTTCCGACTCGACGACCCGGGTCTGTACCCGACCTGGTACGGCGAAGCGCACGCTGCCCCCGAACTGCTCGACGACTTCGTCTTCGGCCTGCCCGAGTTCTTTCGGAGCGATCTCGCCGGCGCCGATTTGATCGCTGCGCCCGGCTGCTACGTCACCACCTCCTCGCTCGCCCTCGGCCCACTCGTGAAGGCGGGCCTGATCGAGCCCACCGGTATCGTCGTCGACGCCGCCAGCGGCGTGAGCGGCGCCGGTCGGCCACCGAAGCCCAACACCACCTTCTGTGCCGTCGACGAGGACTTCACCGCCTACGGCCTTCTGAACCACCGGCACACGCCCGAGATCGAGATGGCGATCGGCCGCCACGCCGGCACCGATGTCCAGGTGCTATTCACCCCGCATCTCGCACCGATGAACCGGGGCATCCTGGCCACCTGTTACGCCCGACCGACCGGGTCGACCAGCACCGACGATGCCATGGCATGCCTGCACGCCGCCTACGACGACGAACCGTTCGTCGTCGTCAGTGAACGGTCGCCATCCACCAAGGCCACGCTCGGCTCGAACAGCTGCCACATCACCGCCCGGGTCGACGAGCGCACCAACTGGCTGATCGTGATCGCAGCGCTCGACAACCTCGTCAAGGGGGCGTCGGGGCAGGCGGTGCAGTGTGCCAACCTCGCCCTCGGACTACCCGAAACCACCGGCCTCACGGTCGCCGGCATGTACCCGTAAGGAGCGGCAATGTCCGACACCGTGTCTCCGCTCGCGCCTCAGTCGTTCCCGCAACTCCCGCCGCTTGCCGGGGTCGCGCTCGGCACCCTCGCTGCCGGCCTGCGCTACCAGGGCCGCAACGACCTCTTTGTCGCCGAACTCGCAGAGGGCACATCGGTGGCCGGGGTGTTCACCCGGTCGCTGTGCCCGTCGGCGCCGGTCGACTGGTGCAAGCAGCTCCTCGACTCGGGCTCCCGCACTGCCCGAGCGGTCGTGTGCAACGCCGGCAACGCCAACGCCTTCACGGGTTCGGCAGGGGAGACCAGCGTTCAGGTCACGGTCGAGACTCTCGCCGACCAACTCGGCGTGCTGCCGGAAGAGATCTTCGTCGCCTCCACCGGCGTGATCGGTGAGCCGATGCCCGACGATCTTCTTCGTTCGAGCCTGCCTGACCTCGCTTGTGCCGTCGGTGCCGCCTCCCCGGAGGCATGGGCGGCGTCGGCCGATGCCATCCGCACCACCGACACCTTCGCCAAGGGTTCGGCTCGCCGGATCGACGGCGGTGTGAGCCATATCGTCGGCATCGCCAAGGGCAGCGGCATGATCGCCCCCGACATGGCGACGATGCTCGCCTTCGTCTTCACCGACCTGCCCGTCGAGCCGACGCTGCTCCAGCAGTGTCTCTCGACCTCGGTTGAGCGCAGCTTCAACCGCATCACGGTCGATTCCGATACGTCGACGAGCGATACGGTGCTGCTCTTCGCCACTGGCGAGCAGATCGATGACGAACTCGCCGACCCGGACGATCCGAAGCTGGCGGCGTTCCAGCAGGCGCTCGACGCCGTGCTGCTCGACCTCGCCCAACAGATCGTCCGTGACGGCGAGGGCGCCACCAAGTTCGTGGAGGTCACGGTCACTGGTGCCGCCGACGACCAAGCGGCAAAGGCCATTGCACTCGCCATCGGCAACTCGCCACTGGTGAAGACGGCACTTGCCGCCGAGGACGCCAACTGGGGTCGTCTCGTCATGGCGGTCGGCAAGTCCGGCCAGGCCGCCGACCGTGACAAGATCGCGATCTGGATCGGCGATGAGCAGGTCACGGCCGATGGCAAGGTCCTCGCCTCCTACGCCGAGGAGCGGGCCACCGAACACCTTCGGACCTCTGAGATCGAGATCCGGGTCGATGTCGGCATCGGTGATGGCGACGCCAGGATCTGGACCTGCGATCTCACCCACGGCTACATCGACATCAATGCGGGGTACCGCTCATGACCGACAACCTCTCCGACCGGGGCTTCTCGCCCGAACGGCGGGCCGACGCGCTCGTCGAGGCCCTGCCCTACATCCAGCGCTTCCGCGACGCCGTCGTCGTCGTGAAATTCGGCGGGAATGCCATGGTGGACCCGGCGCTGTCCCAGACGTTTGCAGAGGACATCGTCCTGCTTCGCTCCGTCGGACTGAAACCCGTCGTGGTGCACGGCGGCGGTCCGCAGATCGGCGAGCTTCTCACGCGGCTCGGCAAGGAGACGGCGTTCGTCGACGGCCTGCGGGTCACCGACGCCGAGACCCTCGACGTCGCCCGCATGGTGCTGGTCGGCAAGGTCGGCCGTGACATCGTCGGCGCCATCAATGTCCACGGTGCCTACGCCGTGGGCCTCTCCGGCGAGGACGGCGGCCTGATCACCGCTGCGCCACGCGACGCCGCCCTCGGCTTCGTCGGCGACGTGGTAAGTGTGCAACCCAACATCGTCGAGCGGCTTCTGAGCGAGAACATGATTCCGGTGGTCTCCACGATCGGCGCCGACGCCAACGGCCAGGCGTACAACATCAACGCTGACACGGTCGCAGGAGCGCTGGCCGGCGCACTCGGTGCGGAGAAGGCGATCTATCTCACCGACGTCCCGGGCCTGCTCACCGACGTTGACGATGCGTCGTCGATCGTCGCTCGAGCGAGCCTCAGCACGGTCCGCGAGTACATCGCCGACGGCACGATCTCGGGCGGCATGATCCCCAAGGTCGAAGCATGCATGCACGCCGTCGATTCGGGGGCCACCTCTGCGCACATGCTCGACGGGCGGATCCCACACGTGTTGCTGCTCGAACTCTTCACCGACGCCGGTATCGGCACGATGATCACCGGCGATCTGCCGGCAGGGGAGAACCCATGACCGCCGCCCAGGCGGCAGCGTGGGGCGCCGCCGGCGACCACAGCCCGTTGATGGACAACTACGGCTCGCCGCCTCGACTCTTCGTGAAGGGGAGCGGTGCCGAACTCTATGACGCCGACGGCACCCGCCATCTCGACTTCCTGTGCGGGCTCGCCGTCACTGGGCTCGGTCATGCCCATCCGGCGATCACCGAGGCCGTTGTGGCCCAGGCGGGCACGCTCACCCACACGTCGAACCTGTTCGCCAACGAACATCAGGCGCCCGTCGCCGAAACCCTCAACCGGTTGATCGGTGCCGGCTCGGGCCAGGTCCTGTTCCAGAACTCCGGCGCCGAGGCCAACGAGGCAGCGCTCAAGCTCGTGCGCAAGTACCAGGGCCGAGGTCGCCACGGTGTCGTGAGCGCCCTGCGGAGCTTCCACGGCCGCACCCTGATGTCGTTGGCCGCAACCGGTCAGCCCGAGAAGCACGAGCCCTTCCAGCCGTTGCCTGAAGGGTTCCGGCACGTCGTCTGGAACGACCTTGCCGAGTTCGAGCGCAGCCTCACCCCCGAGGTGGGCGGTGTCATCCTCGAGTCGGTGCAAGGCGAAGGTGGCGTCAACCCGGCCGACGACGACTATCTCCGCGGCGTCCGTCAGATCTGCGACGAGCGCGGTCTGCTGCTGATCTTCGACGAGGTCCAGGCCGGCATGGGCCGCACCGGTACCTGGTTCGGTTTCCAGCACGCCGGCGTGCGCCCCGACGTGGTCACGATGGCCAAGGGCATCGCCAACGGGATGCCGGTCGGAGCGATGTGGGCCCGTGACGACGTCGCCGCAGCCTTCGTTCCCGGCGATCACGGCTCGACCTATGCCGGCCAGCC
>PBTQ01000026.1 GCA_002729125.1 Acidimicrobiaceae bacterium
GCTCGTCGACGATGACACTGCTCGGCGCGTGCAACCGCGACCCCGCACTCGTCGAGGATCCCGAGCGGTTCGACGTGGCTCGAACCGACACCCAGGTGCTGTCGTTCGGCTCCGGCATCCACTACTGCCTCGGCGCCGCACTCGCCCGACTGGAGGGCGAGGCGCTGCTCGGCAAACTGCTCGACCGATACGAACACTGGCAGATCACCGAAGAGCCGGCCTGGCGCAACCGAATGACGCTGCGTGGGGTCGATGCGCTTCAGGTTCGCTTTCGCTGAGCCGACCAGGGGCGGGGATTTGATCGCAGACGAAACGAACGACGCCGAGCCCGTGCAGTCTGACCTGGGGCCGACCTGACGTCGCCCTCGTCGACAAGGCACCGACCGGTCAGTAGCCCTTCCAGACGGGATCGCGCCGCTCGCGGAAGCTGGCGATGCCCTCCTTGCAGTCCTCAGAGCTGTTGTTCATCTCCACGGCGATGGCCTCGTTGTGCATCATCGTTTGACGGTCGACGTCAAGGCTCTGATTCACGAGCCACTTGGTGAGCCCGAACGCGAACGTCGGACCAACGGCGATCTTCTCGGCCCATTCCGCCGCAGTGGCTTCGAGGTCGGTGGCCGGCACGACCGTGTTGACGAGTCCGAGCTCGGCGGCCTCCTCGGCCTGAAGGTCACGAGCGAACAGCATGAGCTCCATCGTCTTGCGGACACCGATGATGCGGGGCAGCAGCCACGGACCGAGCGCATCGGGCACCAGACCGCGACGGGCGAAGACCTCGACGAACTTGGCGTTGTCGGCAGCGATCACGAGATCGCAGGCGAGTGCGAGGTGGGCCCCCATACCGGCGGCGGTGCCGTTGACGGCGGCGATGATCGGAATATCGGAATCGAGGATCGCCGGAAAGAGCGTGTACTGCCCGTCGAGCATCATCCGTCGGGGATCACCGGCGACCTGATTGGGCACCCCCTCGGGCCGGTCCTTTTCGTAGACATGGCTGAGGTCGGCGCCGGGGCAGAAAAGCTTCTCGCCGGTGGCGGTGATGACGATGCAACGAGCCTGCTTCGAAACGTTGAGATCGTTGATGAGATCCCGGATGCGGTTGCGGCTGGGCGGGTTCAGGGCATTGCCGACCTGTGGTCGGTCGATCGTGATCCATGCTACCGAACCCTTCAGTTCGAAGCGGATCTGATCCTCGATAGGGCGCTCGTCAGCCATGCCCGGAATGTACTTCCCATAGTGCGTCGCGGCTGCAATCCGACTCGTTAGCCTCGCCGCCGTGCCCGTCTCCCGAGGTTGCCGGAACCGGTCGTGAGTCCCGCCGCCCCGCTGCGGCGCAGCATCACCCTGCGCCAGTGGCAGCATGAAGCACTCCAGGCCTTTCTGCACCACCGTGCAGCAAACTTCCTCGCCGTCGCCTGCCCGGGCGCAGGAAAGACGACCTTCGCGCTCACGGCGGCACGCCACTGGCTCAAGGGCGATCGTTTGCCGTTGGTTGTCGTTGCGCCGACCCGCCACCTCAAAGCCCAGTGGGCACAGGCCGCCGAACGATTCGGATTCCACCTCGAACCCGACTGGGACGCGTCAACCGGTGACATCCCGTCCGACATGCACGGCATTGTCGTCACCTACGCCCAATGCGCGTCTGCAGCCCGCACATTGTTCACGCTGAGTCGAGGTGGCATCGTGATCCTCGACGAAGTCCACCACGCCGGCGGTGACCTGACCTGGGGTGAGGGCGTCGCTGAAGCGTTCGCCGAGGCCAACACCCGGCTCCTGCTTTCCGGCACCCCGTTCCGTTCCGACGACGCTCCGATCCCATTCGTTCGCTACACACTTGGCGATCACGGCGACGCTGTCAGTGACTACGAGTACGACTACGGCGAGGCACTCGTCGACGGTGGTGTCGTGCGACCCGTCTTCTTTCCCCGTTTCGATGGCCACATGGAGTGGGTCGGCGCCGACGGCTCCATGAAAGAGGCCTCGTTCTCCGACGACATCGCCTCCGAGGACCGCGGCGCTCGCCTGCGCACCGCCCTCGACGCCGACGGTCAGTGGTTGCCGACCGTGCTTGTGAAGGCCGACGAGAAACTGCGCCAGATCCGCAAACAGCAGCCCGATGCCGGTGGCCTCGTCATCGCCATGGACCAGGAGCACGCGCGGGCCTGTGCGGCGCTGCTCGAACGCTGGACGGGGGAGGCGCCAGCGATAGCGCTTTCCGACGATCCGAAGGCGAGCGACGTCATCGAGGCCTACGCCCGATCGGATCAGTCCTGGGTCGTGGCGGTGCGCATGATCTCCGAAGGGGTCGACATCCCTCGGCTTCGAGTGGCGGTCCACGCCACGACCACCGTGACATCACTGTTCTTTCGTCAGGCGGTCGGCCGCATCGCCCGCTGGACCCCGGGGCTGACATCGCAAAAGGCCTATTTCTACGTTCCCGACGATCCGCGTCTGCGTCACCACGCCCAGAACATCGCCCTGCAGCGACGACACTCGATCGACAAGCGCATCGAAAAAGAAGCTCAGCGAGAGACTGCGCTCGATGATCTCAACCGGGCGGTGCAGATCGAGGAGCAGCCATCGCTGTTCCAGGCGTTGTCGTCGACTGCGCTCGGCGGTGAGGAAACCCCACCACCGGCCGACGACGGGATCGATCCGCACGAGGACATCGTCATCGCCGCCGAGGACTTGGCCGGCCTTCCGATCGACCTACCCCCACCACCCAAGCTGCCGGGCCGCGACGTCGATGCCAAGGCTGCGTTGGGCGGTCTGCGCGCGAAGCACGCTCGCAAAAAGGATCTCCGCAACTGGAACGCCGACCGAGTGCTCGAACTCGTGCGCGCAACCGGCATGGAACACCCGATGGTCAACGCCGAACTGAACAAGCGCTCCGGCATCGGGCGGGTGGCCGAGGCGGACGAGACCCAGCTCCGCCGCCGACTGCAGGCTGCCGATGACTGGTTGGAGTCGCTCCGCGGCGTTCGCTGATCACGACCCAGTCGTCCGTTCCTGCTCCATCGACGCCTCATCGAGCAGATCGCGCTGCTCGATGAGGGACTGCAACGGACCGAGATCGAACGGATCGCCGGTCATCACGATGATGTGCTCCGCGCCGGCGTCGACATAGCGCTTGATGCTGTTGATGTCTTCGCCACCGATCGCTACCGTCCGCTCGATCTCCCTCGGGTCACGGCCGAACTTCTCGCACCAGTCGTCGAGGATCTGATTCTTCTCAGCGAAGTGCTCGGGTGGGCCGAAGGTATTCCAC
Organism: Acidimicrobiaceae bacterium; assembly: GCA_002729125.1. Taxonomy (GTDB): domain Bacteria; phylum Actinomycetota; class Acidimicrobiia; order Acidimicrobiales; family Aldehydirespiratoraceae; genus UBA11606. The sequence continues at coordinate 3,269 of PBTQ01000026.1, forward strand.
GAGTCGGCGAACTGGGCTGCGAGCTTCAGGGTGACCTTCGGGCCGGAACCACCGATCATGATCGGCATTGGACCGACCGCCTGCGGATGCAGTTTGTCGAGCCGCGAACGCATGCGCGGGAGGTCGTCGCCAAGCTGACGGAGACGACTCGGAGCAGTGCCGAACTCGTAGCCGTATTCGACATAATCGCGTTCGAACCAGCCAGAGCCGACGGCGAGGTACATGCGGCCGTCGGCGATGTGATCGACTGTTCGGGCCATATCGGCCAACAGCTCGGGGTTGCGGTAGCTGTTGCCGGTGACGAGCGTGCCGAGCTTCGCATTCGCGGTGTCGGCGGCCATCACCGACAGGAGGGTCCAGGCTTCGAAGTGGGTGGCCTCGGGGTCGCCGAACAGCGGATAGAAGTGATCCCAGATCCAGATGGAGTCGGCACCCATCTCGTCGGCCGCCCTCCACGCATCCCGCATTGCAGCGACGGAGGTGCCTTGAGGTTGGATCTGGATGCCGACATGGACGGAGTTGGGGGAGTCGAAACGCGCCATCGCGCGATCCTGGCATATGCCTGTCGGCAAGGTGACCAATGGCATGCATCCCGTTTTCAACGCTCGTCAGCCGTATCAGGGGCAAGCGGATACCGGGTCTTCCCCGAGTGACCATTGGCAGGACGTCAGGGGTACGGTGACGGAGTGTCAGCGCTGGACCTTGGTTCGCCCCCGTTGGGAGATATTCCGGGTTGGTGCTGGTTACATGGAGAAAGACGGATCATCTTCGATCGAGGAGGCGTTGCAATGGGTATAAGCGAGCTGGAGACCTACATCGAAGCCATGCGCAAAGAAGTGACGGGTGACGTGTTGAGCCGCTCCCGCACCATGGATGCGCTGCTCGACCTTCGCATCGAGGCCGCCGGCCGCGGCGACCTGACGAGCCTGGTCGATACCGCCCTGGCCGACCTGCCAGGCAAGACGATGGTCCCGGGTGACTGGTACCGCGAGCGGCTCGACCTCTTCGAACTCGCCGCCGTCAATCCGGTCGAGCCCGTCGGCTGACCTCCGGAGCCTTAGCATCGGCTGGCAACGACCAATTTCAACTCGACTCGCTCGCCGTTCGATATGCCCGAGGGGCTCGTCTAGTTCGATGGGAACTCGCTGGGTCCAATTCTCCGTGGTGGGGCGGCGGCAATAGCTCGCGTTGTCACCGACGGGTTGGGTGACTCCTCGTTCGAGGTTGGATCGATGCAGTTTGGATGGGATCGTCGACTCGGATCGGCGACCGCATCGGACGTTTGATCGTCGCACCGGAGGGCGCGGTGATTGTCGGCGACATGCTCTCGCTGAAGGTGTGTCAGGCGCTCGCTGCGGCGCTGGAGCCTCGCCCCGATCGAAACGGCGTCGTCTCGGACTCGGGGAACTCCCCGTCCGATCTGTACACGGCCGGCGGACTGTTCCGAGCGTTGGGTGGCTCTCACGATCTTCGGATCGTCGATCCCGATGCCGTGGCCGACGCAGTCGACGAGTCGGTTGCCGTCGTCCTGCTCACCGAGGTTGATTACCGAACCGGCCGGTGCCACGACATGGGTGCACTCACCGCAACAGCTCACGCTGCCGGTGCGCTCACGGCCTGGGATCTCGCCCACTCCGCTGGCGCGATCGATGTCGACCTCGCTGGCTGCGATGTCGACTTCGCCGTTGGTTACACCAACAAGTACCTAAACGGAGGGCCTGGTTCACCCGGCGTTATCTTCCTGAGCGAAGCGCTGATCGACGAGGTGCGGCCGGAGCTGTCGGGATGGCTGGACCATGAGGCACCCTTCGCCTTCGACCTCGACTTCCGGCCTGATCCTGGGATCGGCCGAATGCGAATTGGAACGCCACCCGTCCTCGCCCTCGCTGCCCTCGATGCCTGGGAAGGTGTCGAGATGGCCGATGTTCGGGCTCGTTCGATCGAACTCTCAGAGCGATTGATCGCCGGAGTCGAAGCATCGTGCCCGACGCTGGACCTTGCGTCGCCCCGCAACCCGGACAAGCGGGGGAGCCAGGCCGCGTTCCGGCATCCCGAGGGCTATGCGGTCATGCAGGCGCTGATCGCTCGCAGGGTGATCGGCGACTTCCGGGCGCCCGATCTCATCCGGTTCAGCATTACTCCGCTCTACCTCGAAGAGGCCGACATCGACCGAGTCGTCGAGATTCTGGGTGAGATCATGGCCACCGATGGGTGGGACACCCCTGAGCACCGCAAGCGCAAGGCCGTCACCTGACGGCTCCGGTCGAATCCATCGACTGATCCACTCGATTGGCGCTGCAGCGTCGGGGCGTCCACCATCTCGCCCATGGCCAACACCGACGTCCTGGGCTTCTGGAAGATCGCCGAAGCCGACCCCGACCATCTCGCCATCGTTGATCCCGATCACGAGCAGATGACCTTCGGTGAGCTGTGCGCGCTCACCAATCAGATCGTGCACGGCCTGCGAGCGCTCGGGCTGCAGCCGGGGGACCAGGTCACGACGGTGCTGCCCAACAGCTTTGAACAGGTTGCGATCTGTCTCGCGGCATTCCAGGGGGGGTTTTACGTCACCACCGTGAACTGGCATCTGGTCGGCCCCGAGATCAGCTACATCGTCAACGACTCCGAGACCAAGGCGCTTATTGTCAATGCCCGCTTCGGTGATGAGGCCACCCGGGTGCTCGAGGATTGCGACACGCCCGAAGCGAACCGTTTCGTGATCGGTGGCGAGGTTGGTGGCTTCCGCTCGTTCGTCGAATTGATCGATGGTCAGCCGACCGAACGGCCCGACAACCTCGGGCTGACCGGGTCGTTCATGTTCTACACCTCGGGGACCACCGGCCGGCCGAAGGGGGTTCGCCGCCCGCTGAGCCCGGCACATCCCGACGAATCGGCGTCGGGTGGTCTGCTGTACCTCTTCGGCACCAAGCCACACGACGGCAATGTCCAGATCACGCAGGCGCCGCTCTATCACACGGCCGTAAACAACTGGACCACGATGTCGCTCCACCTCGGCCACTCCGTCGTGTTGATGGACAAGTGGGACGCCGAGGGCGCGCTCGAACGCATCGAGCGGTACAAGGTCACGTCGTCGCACATGGTGCCGACGATGTTCAACCGCATGCTGCAGCTCCCCGACGAGGTACGAACCAAGTACGACGTGTCGTCGACCCGCTACATGGTCCACGCAGCGGCGCCCTGCCCGGTCGAGACCAAGAAGAAGATGATCGAATGGTGGGGCGACTCGATCTGGGAGTACTACGCCGCCACCGAAGGCGGAGGCACGTATGTCGGAGCGGCCGAGTGGATGACCAAGCCCGGCACGGTCGGCAAGCCGTGGCCGATCTCGGAGGTGATCGTCGTCGACGAGGGCGGCAACCGGTTGCCCCCGTTCGAGTCCGGCACCGTGTACATGAAGATGGGGGGTGGGCCCCAGTTCGAGTACAAGGGCGACGACGAGAAGACTCAGGCTGCGCGGCTCGACGATTTCTTCACCGTCGGTGACGTTGGTTACCTCGACGACGATGGCTTCTTGTTCCTCAACGACCGGGCCAACGACATGATCATCGTGGGTGGTCTCAACATCTACCCGGCCGAAATCGAAGGCGCCCTCGTTCAGCACGAGGCCGTCGGTGATGTCGCCGTCTTTGGCATCCCGAATCCCGACGTCGGTGAGGAGATCAAGGCGGTCATCGAACTTCGTGAAGGCTGGGAGCCGACCGACGAGACCACCGAGACGATCATGACGTGGCTGCGTGAACAGATCGCACGACAGAAGCTGCCTCGCTCGATTGACTACACGACCGAGATGCCCCGTGACCCCAACGGCAAGCTCTACAAGCGGCGCCTTCGCGATCCGTACTGGGAAGGCCACGACGGAGCGATCTGACGAACGTCGAGTCGATGTGGGCGATTTCCGCTTGCGGCGCTCTACGCTTTTCGTGACCCTACGAATCCCCTCCGAGGAAGACGCGATGCAGCGATCGGGGTAGCTTTACAGAATGTCAAAGCGAGTGATCGACGCTGCTGAAGTCGCACGGGCCCACGAGTCGTTGGGACTCACCACCGAGATCGCAGATCAGGGCGTCTACGAACGCACCGTGCAGCGGTTCCAGGAGCGCAACATCGCGCTCCCGACCTTTGCCGAGTTGGCCGACCCCTCGACAATCCCCGCAGCCCGCATCGCCCCGTTGGCCGGCCTCGACCGCAACGAACCCGACTCCCGCAACTTGTTCCGGGTCCACTGGTTCGGTCGGCTCGATGGCAGCGGCCCCCACGAGGTTCCCGACTACATCGAACTTCCGTCGGAGATGACCGGCGTCGAGGCCCGCATCCTGCTGGCGATCGGCAACCGCTTCCCGATGATCCGGGCCCACAAGGTGCTGGCCGCATACTCGTGCCTCGTCCCGCGGCTCGTCACCGGACGGTTCGACCCGACGGCCCATCGAGCGGTGTGGCCGTCCACGGGCAACTACGCCCGAGGGGGTATCGCGATCTCGCGTATTATGGATTGCCGTGGCGTGGCCGTGCTCCCCGAGGGTATGAGCAAGGCTCGGTTCGACTGGCTCGATCAGTGGACCCTCGACCCGACCAACGACATCATCCGCACGCCGGGTACCGAGTCGAACGTCAAAGAGATCTACGACGCCTGCAACGAACTGGAGCAGGATCCCGAGATCGAGATCATCAACCAGTTCTCCGAGTTCTCGAACCATCTCGGCCACTACGCCGTCACCGGACCAGCACTCGGACGCGTCTTCGAACATGCAACCGCCGGCCGATCCGACGCTCGTCTCGTTGCCTTCGTCTCGGCGTCCGGCTCAGCTGGCACGCTCGGCGCCGGCGACTACCTCAAGGACACCTACGGCAGCCGCATCGTGGCGGTCGAGGCGCTCGAGTGTCCGACGATGCTGGAGAACGGCTTCGGCGATCACAACATCCAGGGCATCGGCGACAAGCACATGCCGCTGATCCACAACGTGATGAACACCGACGACGTCGTCGCCGTCAGCGACCGTTCGACCGACGCGCTCGACGCTGTGTTCAACACCGATGCGGGCAAGGCCCATCTCGTCGATCGGGTCGGGCTCGAACCGGCGCTCGTCGACATGCTGGTGCACATGGGCTACTCGGCGATCGCCAACGCACTCGCTGCCATCACGATCGCCAAGGATCGCGGGCTCGGCCATGACGATGTCATCGTCACCGTTGCGACCGACGGCTCGGAGCTCTACGACAGCGAGCGCGAGGAGTATCTCGCCCACCACCACGCCAACGGCTACGACGCCGTGGCCGCAGCATCGGACTTCGCCCGTGAACTCGAAGCGGGCGACACTGCCCAGCACCTCGAACTCACCGAACAGGAGCGCCGCCGAGTGTTCAACCTCGGCTACTTCACCTGGGTCGAACAGCAGGGCACGTCCTTTGAGGACTTCACCGCCCGCAGTGAGCAGTCCTTCTGGGACGGCATGCGCCACTTCATCGGTGAATGGGACGAGCAGATCCACGAGTTCAACGCCCGGACGGGCACCCGCGACGACGACTGACGTGGCCTCGACTTTCGCCGTCCACGCCGACCGACTCGACGTCGTCGTCGCCGCCGAGATGGCAGGGCTTGACCGGTCAACGGTGCTCGACACGATCGAGCGACTCGACAACGCAGTGGCGGCGATCGACGGCCACGGCTTCACCCCGACGCCGTTCGGACCCCAGTCGGCGCTCGCCGAAGCGATCGGCCTCGACGGGGCCGAGCTGTGGGTGAAGGACGAGACCGGCAACGTGAGCGGCTCCCACAAGGGACGCCACCTCTTCGGTGTCGCCCTCGGCCTTGCGTTGACGGAAACGCAACCCGAACGGCTCGCCATCGCCAGCTGCGGCAACGCCGCCTTTGCTGCCTCGGTCGTGGCCGCTGCGGTCAACCAGCCGCTTGAGGTATTCGTGCCCGACTGGGCTGACCAGGCGATCACCGACCGCATCGCCGTCCATGGAGCAACGGTTGTGCGGACCGAACGCGATCCGGACCGCCTCGGCGATCCGGCGTATCACGCCATGGTCGACGCCATTGCTGCCGGTGCGACGGCATTCTCATGCCAGGGCACCGACACTCCCGGCACGGTCGACGGCGGCCGAACGATCGCCTACGAGATGCTCGAAACCCTTGGCGACCATCGCCTCGACCGTCTGGTGATCCAAGTCGGCGGCGGCGCACTCGGTTCAGCGGTCGTCAGTGGCCTGCAGCGTGAACTCGGCGACACAGCCATGCCGCGGATCAACGCCGTGCAGCCTGAGGGCAACCATCCACTCGTCGTCGCCTGGAACCGACTGGCTGCGGAACTCGGCGACGGTGAACCCACCACCAACGCCGAGCGGGCGGCCGCCGCCGAAGCGCTCGGTCGGGTGCCGAGCGAGCCCCGGCGAGCGATGCTCGCTCGGCTTGCCGTCGACCCTGACCGCTATATGGCGCCCTGGCCCACCGAACCGGCGTCGTACGCCACCGGCATTCTCGACGACATCACTTATGACTGGCTGCCGATCGTCGATGGCATGCTCGCCACTGGCGGCTTCCCGCTTGTCGCCGCCGACGACGACTTTCGCGCTGCCCATCGGCTCGGCCACACCCACACCTCCATCCCGGTGTGCCCGACGGGTGCTGCCGGTCTCGGCGGGCTCCTCGCCCTTCAGCGTGACGTCGGCCCCGATCTCACCGGCGAACGCGTCGCCCTCGTCTTCAGCGGCCACCAGCGTCCCGGTGATCCGATTCCGGGCTGAGATTTCGTTGGCCGGTTCAGCCGAGGGTTAGCGTCACCGGGTGGCCGCAGCTGAACGTCGCATCCTGACCCTCGCCATTGTGCTGGCCTCGGCGATGGTGGCCCAGGCGTTCGGACGATTCACGTGGGGGGTCGTGCTGCCCGACGCCCGAGATGATCTGCTCGACGGATCGAACACGGCTGCCGGGTTGTTCGGCTCGCTGAATGTCGGCGCCTACCTCCTCGGCACGATCGTGGTCGCCTGGCTCGCGTCGCGATCCTCCCTCGTCGGTCTCGTGAAGGTCGGCCTGGTCCTTTCGACCTCAGGCCTGGCGCTCGCGTCATTCACGACCCGGCCGGCTGTGCTCGCCTTGGCTCTCGTGATCATGGGGCTCGGCGGCGCAATCATCTGGGTACCCGTCCCCGGTATCGCCGCCCGGCAGTTCCCGCCGGAACGACGCGGGTTCGCGACCGGTATCGCCGGCGTCGGCATCGGGGTTGGCATCGTCTTTGCCGGTCGCATGGCGGCGTTCCTGCGCAGCGGTGAGCAAGACGTCTGGCAGACGCTCTACCGCATCGAACTTTGTATCGCCCTCATCGTCATCGCCTCGGCCTTCGTCTTCCTGCGGAGCCAGGGGGAACGGCCATCGGTGGCGGGCGGGTTCGGCGGCTTCGGTGCGTTGCGGCAGGTCCAGGGGTGGAAGGCCCTCACCGGTGCGTACTCGGCGTATGGCTTCAGTTACATCCTCGTCATCAGCTTCACCGTCGCCCGGCTTGAGGACGACGCCGGGTGGACCTCCGGGCGTGCGGCGCTCGCCTTCACCACGATCGGCTTCGCAGTGATCGCCGGCGGCCTCGTCGTTGGCTCAATCTCCGACCGGATCGGGCGCCGCCTCACGATGACGATCGCGTTCGTTTCGTGGGCGGTTGCGTCGATCGGGATTCTCACCGGCTCGCTCCCGGTGGTGCTGGTCTCGACCGTGCTGGTCGGCATCATGTTCAGCGGTATCCCGGCGACGATCATCGCCCATGTGGTGGCTCATGCCGACGAGCGGTCATTCGGTCCGGTGTTCTCGGCCACCACGCTTGCGTTCGGTATGGCCCAGGCGGTGTCGCCCCAGATCGGCGGCGCGATCGCCGATTGGCGTGGTTCGTTTACGCTGGTCTTCTGGTTGGCTGCAGTGGTGGCGCTGGTCGGGGCGATGACGGCGTGGTCGCTACCGGAGGACGACATCGAGGTCAGGGTCGATGCGCCCACCGATGCCTGAGTTCGAGCTTCTCTGCGGAGTGAAGTAGCCGCAGCGCCTCCAGGTGCGGAATGGCGCCGCGGGAATCACGCCTCGGGGTCGGCCTCGTAGAGCCACGCCGTTCCGGTGGAGCCATCGTCATAGGTGACCTCGACCTCGACCCGGCGATAGCCGGGGCCTTCGAAGTCGTCGATGCGGCGGAGATGCTGCTCGAGTTCGTCGCTCTCCAGCACGTGCACCGGTGTGTCGGGCGCACCGGTGTCGAGGGTCATGCCCGGGTAGCCATCGGCAGGTCCCCAGGTGATGTCGTAGGTCCACCCTCGAACGGTGCCAGTCCGCCACTTGCCCGGGATCGATCGCACCTCGTAGTGGTTGCTCTCGCAGGGTCGGAGGGTGCCGTAGAACGCCATGCGCATCGGGTCTGTCTAGTGGCTGTTGGCGAGAAGTCCCGCAACGGCGACCGGTACGATCCTGCTGTGACCGAACGAGACCAGGATCTGCTCGGTGGGCTCGCCCCGTTCGTCGGCGATCAGCACCGCTCGACCATCGGGGTGCTCGTTTCGGTGATGCGAACGGGCCGTCAGCTCGAGTCGTGGTTGAGCGTCACCCTCACCGCCGACGCGCTCGACACGTCGGAGTTCACCGCCCTTGTCACCTTGCTGATCGCTGGCGAGCCATACCGGCGATCGGCCGGTGAACTGTCGTCGTCGCTGGTGCAGACCACTGGTGGGACGACCAAGACGATCCGCCGACTAGAGGAGCGGGGTCTCGTCATGCGGGTCGACGACCCCGACGACGGTCGTCGAACCCTGATCGAGCTCACCGACCCCGGCCGTGCCCTCGCCGAGTCGACGCTGGAACTGGTCCTGGACGCCTTTGATCTCGATATCGGTGATCTGGGTGAAGCGGAACGCCATGATCTCGGTGCTGGGCTGGTGCGCCTCTCACTCGAACTCGACGACCGCCTCCGAAACCGCTGATGCCTCTGCCAGCTCAGCGGTGCTGGCCTTCACCTCGGCGATGGCCGCCGCCAGATCGGGGAGCTCGACCTCGACGGGACCGTCATCGTTGAGGAAGACGAACACCATGCGGTGGACCGCCTCACCAGTGGCGGCCTCGACGGCGGCGGCGTAGGCCGCCCCCTGGAGACGGTAGCGGGCGACCTTCGCGGCAACGGCCGCATCGTCGTGAACCTGATCGGTCTTCCAGTCGACGACAACGAGGCCGTTGGAACTGCGATACAGCAAATCGACGTAGCCCTCGACGAGGTGATCGCCGATCGGGGCGGCAACCCACAGCTCTCGCCAGAACTCACCCGCCGCCGCTTCGGCGGCGACCGTCGTCTCGAGTGCGTGTCGGGCGAGTCGTTCGATCACATCCTGGCGGTTGGCCACTCCCTCAGCTGCGGCTTGGGCGGCCGCAGCTGCCGTCAGGTCGGCACCGTCGGCGAGCCCGATGACCTGGAGCACGCCGTGCACCGCCCGCCCGACCGCCGTGCCGTAGCGGCCCTTCTGCCACGGCGGCAGATCCAGATCGCGCGGCCGCTTGTCGAGACCGGGATCCGCGGCCTCGGCTGCCTCCCGGGCGAGGGTGGTGGCGGCGACGACGGTCCGTGCGCTCGCCCGCTTGAGCGCGTCGCTGCGTTCGGTGAGCCAGGTGTCGCGATCGGGAATCGCCACCGGTTCAGGCGGACGGAGTGCCGGGCGTGACGCGATCGTCGGGACGAACGGCGTGGATACCCCACATTCGTTGGCGGGTCCGGCCATGACCGACGCTCCGGTGGACGCAGTCGACTCGGTGCGATGCAGCGAGACGATCAGGTGATCGCGTGCTCGTGTGGCGGCGACGTAGAGGAGTCGGAGGCGTTCGTGTTCGTCCATCTGGTCGTCGATGGATTTCCAGGTGCTGTATCCCTTGGAGGTGACGTCCGACGACAAGCGCAATGCCGGCTTGCTGTCGGGTGGGAAGGAGATCGACGCGCCGCGATCCGCTTTCTGGATCTTGGTGGTCATACCGGCCAGCACGGTGATCGGGAACTCAAGACCCTTCGAGCCGTGGATGGTCATGATCCGCACACTGTCGTCGTCGGTCTCCGGCAACACCGTTTCCGACACCCGGGCATTGTCGGCACCCTGAAGGCGGGCCCAAAGGAGGTAGGCCCGCAGATCGACACCGCCGGCATCGACCCAGGCCCGAGCCTGATCGATCACGAAGCGCAGCCGCCGCCACACATCGCGAGGGTTGCCGCCGGCGATCGCGGTCTCGAGCACGCCCCGCTCGCGGATGAGTCGATCGAGAAGTTCGGCCGGGGTCGACCAGAGACGAGCCTCGTGGAGCTGCTGGAGGTGCTGCAGGCCGAGGGCAACCGGGTGGGTCTCGTGCCCCTCGGGGATCGGTGCTCGCAGGGTGAAACGGCCCCGCACGCCGAGGCGCCAGTGGGCGAGATCATCGTCGCCACAGCCGTAGACGAACGAGCGGAGCGCGGCGACGGTGGCGAGCTCGTCGGTCGGGTCGGCGACGGCGGCCAAGGCGAGCAGGACCTCACGGATCTCGCGCGATGCGTAGACGAGCGATGAGGTCTCAGCGCGGTACGGCACTCCCACTGCGGTGAGTGCCGCCTCGAGCGCCGGCAGGCTTGTGCGTGAGGGAAGCAGGATGCAGACATCGCTGGCGATGGCGGCCCGCCAGCCCCCTTCGCCATCGTCGACGGACCACGGCGAGGGACCGTGGAGCAGCTCTGACACGGCGGCGGCGATGTCGCGACTCTCGACGGCGCGCAATTCGTCAGCGCTGAGCTTCTCTGCGTGGGTATCGGCGCCGAGCACGGCGACGGCCGGACCGACAGGTGCCGACTCCTGGCGATGTGCCGAAAGGGCGACATACTCGGCCTGGCTTCCCGGCTCGGCGACGATCAAGGCGCCGAAGATGTCGTTGATCCATTCGATGACCGATTCGGTGGTGCGGAAGTTGACGGTGAGGGCGGGGCGATCCGAGATGTGCTCTCGGGCGGTGAGAAAGGTGCCGATGTCGGCCCGACGGAACCGGTAGATCGACTGCTTCGGATCGCCGACAAGGAAGAGGCTCCCAGGACGGGTCTCGATCTCGTGCCACGCCTTGCCGGTGATGTCGATGGTGGGATCGGCCGCGATCAGGACCGCGAGTTCGATCTGGATCGGGTCGGTGTCCTGGAACTCATCGAGCAACAGGCGGGGATACCGCGTGCCGAGCGAGTGCCTGACCGCGACGCCGTGCTCAGGACTCCGCAACAGGCGGCGCGCCCGGACGAGCAGGTCGTGAAACTCGAGCCGACCGATCTCGCGCCGCTCCTCGGCGGTGTCGAGCACGAACCGACCCAGCCGAGCGGCCATGTGGGCGAGCGCCGCCGTGGTGACCTCGGCGACGGCATCGTCGCAGGCGGCGATCAGATCGGCGAAGGCTGCCCTGACGTCGGCGACGTCGATGGTCCACTTGTGCTTGTTGCCCTTGTTGCTGACTCGTATCGTCCGCGTTGCCTTGCGGGCGCTGCCCATGTCGGTGGCGATCGCCAGCGCGTCGATGTCGTCGAAGGCGCCGGCGAGATCGGCGCGGTTGTCGCGAAGATCTGGGAACCGAGCGAGCAGCGAATCGTCGTGGGCTGCGTACTGCCCCAGCTCGAGAATGTCGTCGATGCGGGTCAGGAGACCCGAACGATCAAAGGTCGGGGGCGTCGGTGCATCGAAGTCGAGTCGCTCCTCCACGAGATCCCAGTTGTCGGCCATCTGCAGGGTGAGGCTGCGCAGGTCATCGAGTCGAACACCGCACGCCTCGAGGCAGAGCAGCGTGTGGGCCATCGTGTCGTCGTCGAGCAGGGCATCGAGGAACACCTGCCAACGCTGCTCGAACTCGACCTGGCTGCTGATCTCGTCGAGGACGTCGACGCCGGGTGGCAGACCGGCCTCGACGGGATGCTCGCCCAGCAGACGCTGCGCGTAGGAATGGAGGGTGCCGATGGCCGCACCGTCGAGCTGGAGCAGCGCCTCGGCGGCCCGATCCCTGCGTTGGGGATCGTAGTGGGCATTGCCGTCGTGGGCGGTCGCTTCGAAACGTTGCCGGACGCGGTCTCGAAGCTCGGCGGCGGCTTTCTCGGTGAAGGTGATCGCGGCGATCTGTTCGAGGGGGATGGCATCGTCGAGCACGAGCGCCTCCACCCGATCGACGAGCGCGCGGGTCTTGCCGGAACCGGCGCCCGCCTCGACGAACTGGTTGGTGTCGCGGACGCCGACGATGCGGTCGCGGTGGGCCTGATCAACGGGGAGACGTTCAGGCACGGTCGCCTCCGCACAGATCGACATAGTCGGCCAGCTCGGGATGGAGGGCGAGCCGCTGCCAGTCGTCGTGCTGATGACTCAGACCGAGGGCGTCGGGTTCGCAGTATGGACAGTCGACCCAGGTCCGGTATCCCGGTGCGGCGGGGTGAGCGGGGAAGTGTCCTGCGGCGATGCCATCGACGATGCGGCCGACCGTGTCGAGGGTGGCGGCCTCGATCTCGGGGCGAACGGGGTAGCCGACTGTCGAGAACCCACCCTTGTTCGTGACGAACCAGTAAAGGCCGCGGCTCGGCGCATCGGGTCGGTGCAGGATCTGGCGGGCGGCAAGGCTGTACAGCACCAACTGCAGATGGGTGCCGCCGGGGGTGGGGTTGTCCTCGGTGATGTCCTTGTAGGAGCGGGCCGAGCCGGTCTTGTAGTCGATGATGATCACGGTGCCGTCGGGAGTCTCGTCGACACGATCGATCGCGCCTCGCACGGAGAGGGTGCGACCGTCGGCGAGCGGGATCTCAACCGGTGGTGTGGGGGACCCGGGCATGCCGAACGGCAGCTCGGTGGCGATCGGTCGGCTGCTGAACGCCGCCCGTTGGGTGTTGTCGAAGTCGACGAAGTCTTCGAGGTCGCGCAGTAGGACCTGATGATCGCGTCCCCAGTAGACGCGCCGACCGACGAGTCCGCGCTGCTGCAGCCGGCTCGCCTCCTGCCCGGCGAGTTCGCGTAGATGACTGACCGCTGTCTCGGGCCAGGCAGTGCCGGGCTCGGGGATGGTTTCCGAATGCAGTGCCTCGGTGATCCAGGTGTCGAGCGTGTCGTGCACCATCGAGCCGAGGGTGAGCGGGGAGATCCGGTACTGCTCCTTGGGATCCTCCACTGGCGAGACGCCGAGGACGTAGCGGACGAAGTAGGCGTGGGGACACACGGCCCACTTCTCCAAGCGGGTGGCCGAAACGACCTGGCCGGGTCCGGTCGGATCGGGAAGGACGACGCCACGGAGGTCGCCGTCGGTGGCGAGGTTGCCGTCGAAGCGGGTGTAGTCGGGCGACAGGCGGGCGGTGAGGAGCTCGGCACCGGTTCGGACTTCGGGCCGGGCGGCGGGCACGGCCGATTCGGCGAACGGGCGACCCGCTTCGGTGTGGTCGAGGAGCGACCGGATGTCGTACTCCTGCACGGACGTGGGGAAGTCGGTGCGTCGGAGTCCGGCAACGAAGGACGGGATCTCGACGAGCCACTCGCCGGTGCTCGGAGCGAGGCGCTCGGCGGAGGGCCGCACCCCGTCGCGGGCCTCGGTGGTGTCGAGCAGCCAGCGTGACGGCGCTCGCTCGGCGTTGCGGCGCAAGTCGCCCCGGGGGAAGGTCATGGTCACATGGCTCGCCGCCGCCATGGTGGCGAGCAGGGCCCGATGATCGTCGTGCACGAGTTCGCTGCGTTGGGGAAGATCGGGGCCGACGACCGCCCGGTAGCGGTCGGGGAGCAGCGGATCGTCGCGGCGTCGGGCCGGGAACGAACCCTCTGCCATGCCGACGACGATCACCTCGTCGAGTTCGAGCCCCAGCGCTGCGGCGGCCGTGCCGACGAGCACGCCGTTGCCGAAGGTGCCTCGGCGGCCGAGGTCGTCGCCGAGTTGGAGTTGGAGGGCTCGGCGGAAGGCCGCTGTCGAGGGGTTGGGATCGATGCCGTCGAGGTCGCCAAGCCGGTCGATGGCGGCATCGATGCGCTGGGCGGCGGCCTGCTCCTCCGGTGGCCAGTCGCCCCGGAGTGATTCGCCTCCCAGATAGGTGGGTACGAGTGAGCGACACCAGTGCGCCAGGCCCGACCAGGAGGACGCCTGCCGGCCGGGCTGCAGCGCCCGGGCGAGGGTGGTGATGAACTCGGCAAGGCCTCGGGCGATCGCAGCGTCGCGATGCAGCTGCTCGGCACGCCACCCCTGCTCGTCGTCGCGTTCGGCCCGGGCGGCATCGGCTTCGAGATCGTCGGCGTGGCGTCCGAGTCGGGACTCCCACTGCTCGAGGCCGGCGACGACACCGGCGGCCCGGGAGGCCCGCTCCCATGCGGCGACCGGTGCCGGGCGGTTGCCGACGCCACGAATGGGGGCTCCGGCCAACCAGGCGGTGACGTCGTGGCGGGAGAGATCGTGATCGGGGAGGGCGAGGAGCGCGAGCAGCGAACGGCCGAGGAGCGATGTGTCGGCAGTGCGAATCGCTGAGCCGAACCAGGGGATGTCGGCGGCGTCGAGCGCATCGCCGATCAGTCGGGCGTACGGGTCGCGGGTGCCGTACAGCACGGCGATACGGCCGAGCGGTGTGCCGCGACGGGTGGCGTCGACCACCAGACGGAGCGCGTGGCGGACCTCGTCGTCGGCGTCGGAGACGCTGAGCGCATGATCGGCGATGGCGGGTACGACGGTGGGGCCACTCGGCCACGCACCGCCGATCGACTCGACCGATCGCTGGACGGCCGAATCGGCCTCGGTTGAGCCGGTGATTCCCGCGATCACCGAAAGGTGGTGGTCTTCGGCGATGGCCTGGAGCAGATGGGCCTGGCCCAACGAGAGGCGCTGAGGGAGGAAGAGGATCGTGGGGCCGAGATCGGCGAGCACAGGAGGTGAGGTCGGAACGGCATCGACGGCGGCACGGACGAGATCCTGCTCGTTGCTGAACCTGGGCCGCAGCCGCTCGCTGACCGCCCGGTGCACGCGCACGACGTCGGCGGTTCGGGGTGATGTGGCAGCGAGGCGCTCGAGCCCGGAGGGACCCACCTCGGACAGGGTCCGGTGTGCCCGCACGAGCGAGCGCTCGGTGGCCGGGTGGGAGGCGACCCCGCCGAAGTGCCCCGGCTCGTCGGCCAGCACCGCTCGCACTGCGCCGGCGAGCAACGGGGTGGAGATGGGTCGCCGTCCGGTGGCGGCGACCGTCGCGGCCCCGAGGAGTTCGGCGAGTCGGTACGGGGTGAGGAAGGTGACGGCGGCGATCCCGCCGGCGTGGCCGAGCGCTCGGCGAGCGGCGATGCCGATGGGGTTGGACGAGACGACGACCGACACCGGACGGAGCGGGTCGCCACCCTTCAGCCGGGCGATCTCGGCTGCCAGTGCCCGGTGGGCATCGGCGCCGTACGGCGTGGTGTCGATCTGGATCATCGAGCTCTGATCGTAGGCAGGGGGCGTGACAATCGTCTGGTGTCGCTAACCGCGGTCGGGCAGGTCGTACTCCGCGATCACCATCGGATTGTCGTCGTCGAGCAGACAGAGGGTGGTGGCCTCGTCGACGACGCCTTGTGGGCGCCGGTCGGTGCCGGGCTCGCCGGTGTGGCCATCGCCGAGTTCGCTACGGAAGCGGTCGGCGGCCGCCCGGAGTCGAGCGACGACATCTGGATGCTCGCTGCTGATGTCGGTGGTTTCACCGATGTCGTCGACGAGGTCGTAGAGCTCGGTGATGTCTTCGCGCTGCCCGCCGTGTCGGCGAAGAAGTCGAAGCTTGTAGCGGTGGTCGCGAACCGAGTCGAGCGATGTGCCGTTGAAATACGCGAACGTCTCGTACGGCGATGTCGCACCGTTGATCACGACGTCGGTGATGTCATGGCCGTCGATAACGACGCCGTCAGGCACCGACGTGCCGGCCCACCGGGCGAGCGTAGGGAGCAGGTCCATCGCCGTGGTCAGCTCACCGTGCGCGACTCCGGCCGGCACGACACCCGGCCAGCGGATGATGGCCGGGACCCGCATGCCGCCTTCCGTGGTGCGCCCCTTGGTGCCGCGGAGCGGGGCGTTGCTGCCCTCGCCCGGACGGGCGAGCGCCCCGTTGTCGCTGGTGAAGATCACGATCGTGTCGTCGGCGAGCCCGAGGGCGTCGAGTTCGTCGAGCAGCACGCCGGTGGCCCAGTCGATGGCGTGGACGGCGGCGCCGTAGGGGCCGTTGCGAGAGCTGCCGTGGAACGTGTCCTCCACGTACAGCGGCAAGTGGACGTGCATGTGAGCGAAGTAGAGAAAGAACGGCCGGTCGACGTTGTCGCGCACGAACTCGACCGATCGTTCGACATAGCGACGGGTCAGCATCGTCTGGTCAGGCTGCTTCTCGACGACCTGCTCGCCATCCATCAACGGCAGCGGCGGATACGGCAGCACCGGCGGAGGCGTGAAGCCGGCCGCTCGCAGGGCCTCGGTGTGTTCGAGCATGGCGTCGCTGACCTGGGTGCCCATGTCGTTGCTGTACGGCAGACCGAACCATCGGTCGAAGCCGTGGTTGGTCGGCAGAAACTCGGGTTGGTCACCGCAATGCCACTTGCCGATGATCTCGGTGGCGTATCCGGCGTCCTTCAGCACCGAGGCAATGGTGTGCTCCTCGGGATTGAGGCCGTAGCGCATCCCGGGGAAGAGCACATGCAGCCCGCCGAAATCGTCGAAGCCGATGCGGCTCGGATACGAACCGGTCAGCATCGATCCGCGAGACGGCGTGCACACCGGGGCCGCCATGTAGAAGCTGTTGAGCCGCACGCCCTCATCGGCCAGGGCGTCGATGCGAGGCGTGTCATGGACCTCGGAGCCGTAGCAGCCGAGGTCGCCGTACCCCAGATCGTCACAGTTGATGAGGACGATGTTTGGTTGCCGCGTCATGACGGCAGGGTAGGTGCCGGTCGTGGACGGGTCGACTCTCTGGACGTCTCAGCGTTCTGGCGGCGCGACGAAGTCGATGAGTTCCTCGACGGCACCGAGCAGTGGCATCTCAAGGTCTTTCCAGGACGTGACCTTGCCGAGAACGTGTTTCCAGAACGATGCGGGGGTCGCCTTGATGCCGAGAGCATCGATCACGCCGTCTTTCCACGGCTGACCCTTCGGGACATCGGGCCAGTGGTCGATGCCGATCACCGACGGCTTCACGGCCTGCCACACGTCGACGTAGGGATGGCCGGTGATCATGACGTTGCGGTCATCGATCTCGGCAGCGATCCGAGACTCCTTCGAGCCGTCGACGAGATGGTCGAGCAGGATGCCGAGGCGACGGCGATCGCCGGGATGAAAGCCACGCACCCGCTCGGCGAGGTCGTCCGCTCCGTTGAGTTGTTCGACGACGACACCCTCGATGCGCAAGTCAGCGCCCCAGACCTTCTCGATCAGTTCGGCGTCGTGGATGCCCTCGACCCAGATTCGGCTGGCGCGGGCGACTCGGGCGGGAACATCGCCTGCGTCGATCGAGCCGCTGGGGGTGATCTTCGGCCCCTCGGCTTCGGTCTTGGGCAGCACGAGCTTGCAGGGCACACCCTTGTTATCGATGTCGGCTCGTACCGACCCGTCGGCGTAGCGGACGGTGTGATCCTTGCCGTAGCGGTCGCGCAGCACGAGTCGTGGGGGAGCGAACGAGACGAGGGCACCGACGACGCCGGTCGTGCGGTCCTCCAGCACCACGCCGCGGCGGGCGACGACGACGGGATAGTCGCGTTTGCGAGTGCGAGGGGCGTTCGGATCGAGCGGGCCGGAGAGCATCCCGGAGGCGTCGTAGCTCATCGCTCCGAAACCTAGTGGGCCGGAAACCATCGGACGGACGACGGTCCGAGTGGTCACTCTGCGAGCAGTAGCTCCTACAATCAGAGCGTGGACTACCACGTTGAGGAACTGGCCGAGACCTCCAGGGTCGCGGTCGACACGATCCGGTACTACCAGCGCGAAAGGCTGCTCGCAGCACCGCGGCGAGAGGGCCGTCGGGCGTTCTACGACGACGCCCACCTCGAACGGATCCAGGAGATCCGCGCACTCGCCCAGCAAGGGTTCAGTCTTGCCCAGATCCGAGAACTGTCCGCCAGCGATGGCTCTGGCCTGCTCGTCGATCTGGCCCAACAAAACGCCGTCGACCCCAACCTCGACAAGACCGAACTCGCCCGCCGTGCCGAGATTCCTGAGTTCCTCATCGATGTCGTCGTGGGCGCCGGGTTGTTGACCCCGATCGGCGAGGGCGACGACCAACGCTTCGCCGCCGATGCCGTCGACATGCTCGCCGCAGCCCGCACGCTCGTGAACGAGGGCGTGTCGCTTGAAGAGTTGACCGCTCTTGCGATGCGGCATGCCACCCACGTCGAGAACGTCGTCGACGACGCCATCGAGCTGTTCAAACGCAACAGCCGTCTTCACGACTCCGACGGCGCCGAGGGCGACGGCCACGACGATCTCGTCTCGCTGATGCATCGCCTTGTGCCGGTCGCGTCGAACCTCGTCGGCCAGCACTTCGAGCGCACCCTGCGCACCCGAGCTCTCGCCCGACTCGGCGACAACATGCCGGTCGGGGGCGGCGTGGTCGTCTTCGCTCGCAAGCTTGACGAACGAGTCGATCCGGTCGCGATCTACGCCGCTGCGACCGACCACCACCGATCGTTGTGGATCCGTCCCGACGAGCAGTTCGCCCTCGTTGCGCTCGGCGCCGCAGAGCTCATCGAACCGCATGGTGATTCCCGCTTCTCCGCTGCGTCAGCCGCACGAGCCGCACTGAGTGCTCGGATTCGTCGCCATGGCCCGGCCGACGCCCCTGCGCCCGTCATGGTCGGCGGCTTCTCCTTCACCGCCGGTACTCGTCCCATCGCTCCTGATTGGACCGGCTTCCCCGACGCGCGATGGGTCCTCCCCGAGGTCACCGTCGTCGATCGGCCCGACGGTTCGTGGCTGCTGGCAGCGACCTCGCTCAGCGAGGGCGACGACGAAGGCGCCGCGCTCGACATGCTCGAAGCCCGGCTTGAGGAGATGGCGGCCGCCCCCGCACCGACACCCGCCTTGCTTGGTGAGATCGTGAGAGGCGATGCCACCCACGACGACCCCGATTATGTCCGGCTCGTGGCCGACGCGATCGGCGGCATTCGCTCGGGCGAGCTCGACAAGGTCGTGCTTGCGCGGGTCTTCACCCGCGGACCGATCGACACCCCCGCCGTGCTGCGAGCCCTCGCCGAACGCTTCCCGACGTGTGCGACCTTCGCCTTCGGCGTCGGCAACCGGGCATTCATCGGCGCCTCGCCCGAACGTCTCGTCACCCTCGACGGTCGAGAGGTCTCCACCGTCGCTCTCGCCGGCACGACCGGCACCGGTGGCGACGAGACGTCCGACGGTGTGCTCGCCGCCGAGATGATGGCCTCTCCCAAGATCCGTGCCGAGCATCAGTTCGTCGTCGACGACATCACGGCCCGCCTCGCCACCCTCGGCCTAGTCGGCGAGACCCCGGTCGAACCTGATGTGATGCGTCTCGCTCGCGTGCAGCATCTTCGGACCCCGATCACCGCTCGCGTCGAGCGCCGCTCCGGTGGGGTGAGCGACATGGACGTGATCCGGGTCGCCAACGTGCTCCACCCGAGCCCTGCCGTCGGCGGCACGCCGTCGGATCCCGCGGTCGAGTGGATCCTCGCCAACGAACGTTTCGACCGCGGCTGGTACGCCGCGCCGGTCGGCTGGACCGACCTCGACGGCAATGGCGAGCTGCGAGTCGCCCTCCGCTCGGCCCTTGTCGACGAGTCGCAGGTACAACTCTTCTCCGGAGCTGGGATCGTCGCCGATTCCGATCCCGACGACGAACTCGCGGAGACCGGTGTGAAGCTCCGGGCTCTGCTCGATGTGATGGAGTCCGCTCGATGACCGAACCTACCGCTGTGTCCGATCCGGTCTACGGCCCCATCGCCGCCTTCGCCGGCCAGCTCGCTGCGCTCGGTGTTCGCGATGTCGTCATCTCGCCGGGGTCGCGCTCGACGCCGCTGTCGCTTGCGTTTCACGCCCATCCCGCGCTGCACACCCACATCCAGCTCGACGAACGCTCGGCGGGCTTCTTCGCCCTCGGTCAGGCCAAAGCATCGGGCCGTCCATCGGTGCTGATCTGCACCTCCGGCACCGCTGCGGCGAACTATCTGCCCGCCGTCGTCGAGGCCAACCACGCTTGTGTGCCGATGATCGTGTGCACCGCCGATCGGCCGCCGGAGCTGCGCGGTTGGGGTGCCGGACAGACCATCGACCAGGTCGGCATGTACACCACCAATGTCCGCTGGGCTGCCGATCTGCCTATTCCGTCCGATTGGTCGGAGCCGGCTGCTCGCATGGCGGCCACGCGGGCCTACGAGTTGTCCGTGGGCGCGGGCCGAGGTCCTGTCCATCTCAACTGGCCGCTTCGCAAGCCCCTCGAACCAGTCGATGGCGTGCCGGTTCGCGAGTACCCCACACCCGACGACCGGTTGCAGGCCGTCAGCACCCCCAACACCGTTCGCCTCCGTGAACTCGGTGCGTATGAGCGCGGCGTGATCCTCGTCGGCCCCGACGCCGTAACCGGCATTACGCCCGGCTATCGCTTTGCCGAAGATGTCGCCGAACTCTCGCGCGCTCTGGCCTGGCCCGTCATCGGGGAGCCGATGAGCGGTATGCGGCTGCACGACGACGTCGTCATCACCTCGGCCGAACACCTGCTCAAGCACCCGATCCGCGAGGACCTCCAGCCCGATGTCGTGGTGAAGCTCGGCGGTGCTCCCACGACGGCGCCGGTCACTCAGTGGCTCGAAGCGGTGCAGCCCCGGCACGTTGTGCTCGTTGACGGCGAGCACCGCTGGCACGACGCCTCGTTCACCACAACCGAACATCATGCCGTCGCCGCCGACTGGTGGGTGCGGGTGAGCCGTCCGGCTGAGGCTCGCGGCGGAAGCGAGTGGCTTGACCGCTGGCAGGCGCTCGACGCAGTGGCCACCGCCATCGTCGACGAGCACCTGACTGATGATCGGCGGAGTAGCGGGCGCGTCGTGCGTGAGCTCTGCGCCGGCCTGCCCGAGTGGGGGATCGTCATGGCGTCGAATTCGATGCCTCCCCGCGATCTCGACGCCTTCGTGCCCGCCGGAACCCGCCTCGGCTTCGCTGGCAATCGCGGCGCCGCAGGCATCGACGGCATCACGTCGACCGCCCTTGGCCTCGCAACCCATGTCGATGGCGCTGTGCCTGTCGTCGTCTTCACTGGTGATCTCGCGTTACTGCACGACATCGGCGGCTTGCTCGGTGTTGAGCGGGCCGGGCAGCATCTCACCGTGGTGTGCATAGACAACGACGGCGGCCAGATCTTTTCGATGCTGCCGATCCATAGCCGCATTGACGCCGCCGACTACGAGACGATCTTCCGCACACCCCACGGCGTCGACCTCGCGCAACTCCAAGGACTCGCCGGCATCGAAGTCACCGTCGTCGACGGTGGCGACGATCTTCCGGCGGTTCTCCACGCCGTAACCGCCAAGACCGAGCCGGGTGTCGATCTCGTGATCGTGCGCATCGACCCGGATCACGACATGGCTGTGCGCCGCTCCATCACGACCGCCGTGGGTGAGGCGATCAACGGGTGAGCGTCGTCATCCTCCACGGCTTCACCGGCGATGCGTCGACGATGCGAGCGCTCGCCGACCTGGTCGACCCGGCGGCGCTCGTGCCCGACCTCGCCGGCCACGGACCCGGACCGCACTCGACCGACCCCGCCGACTACACCGTCGACGCCATGGCCGACGCGGTGCTGGCGCTCGCTGGCGACCGGTGCGACCTCGTCGGCTACTCGATGGGGGGCCGGGTCGCGCTCACCGCAGCGTGCCGACACCCTGAGCGAGTGCGGTCGCTGACCCTCATCGGTGCCTCGGCCGGCCTCGCCGACGCCGACGAACGTCAAGCTCGAGCGAGCGCTGATGACGAACTCGCCGAGCTCGTCGAGCAGGACCTTCCGGCGTTCGTCGAACGGTGGATGGCCAATCCGCTCTTTGCCACCCAGTCGCGGCTCGGCGACAACTACCTCTCGGGCGCTCGGGCGCAACGTTTGGGCAACGACCCCGCTGCTCTTGCCACCAGCCTCCGCCGGGCGAGCACGGGACGGATGGTGCCACTCCACGACCTGCTCGACCGCTGCACGATGCCGGTCGGCTTGATGGTTGGGGGCGATGACGCCAAGTTCGTCGGTATCGCCGAGACCCTCGCCCGTCGATTGCCCGATGCAGTGATCCATACCGTCGAGGCGGCCGGGCATGCCGCCCATCTCGAGGATCCCGCCGCAGTGGCCGAGGCGGTCCGTCACACGATCGGGCGGGCATGAGTCTCGATCTGATCCCCTACGACTTGCCGCTGCGATCACCGATGGCGACCTCGCATGCGATCGTCGCCGACCGCCGAGGCGCCCTCGTGCGACTCGACGACGACGGCACGATCGGTTGGGGCGACCTCTGCCCGATGCCGGGGTGGTCGGTGCAGGAGTTCGAATCGCTTCACGACCAGGTCGACATGGCGGGGCTTCGCCTCGATGAGGACATGATCGGCGACGTGCTCGACACGCTCGTCGGTGTGCCCGAGGCCCGGGCGGCGCTAGCCGGCGCTGCCGCAGATGTGCTCGCCCAAGAGGCCGGACTGTCGCTCGCAGCACATCTCGCACCCGAGCCGCTCGAACGAGTCGCGGTCAATGCCACTATCGGTGCCGCCGACGTCTCCACGGCGTTGACCAACGTCTATCTGGCGATCGCCAACGGCATCGAGACGATCAAGCTGAAGGTTGCGCACCGCCGTGTCGAGGAGGACATCGCGCTCGTCGAGTCGGCCCGGCGCGCGGTCGGCGACAAGGTCGAGCTCCGGCTCGATGCCAACGGCGGTTGGCGTCCCGACGAGGCGCTGGAGATCCTGCACCGGCTGGCGCCGCTCGACATTGCGGTATGCGAGGAACCAACGGTGGGCATCGACCAGATCGCCGCAGTCGGTGCGGAGTCGCCGATCCCGGTGGCCGTCGACGAGTCGGCGCGTACGGTCGACGACCTCCGTCGGGCCATCGCCACCGGCACCGTGGCCGCGGTCGTCATCAAGCCCCAGGCGCTCGGTGGGCCCGATTTCGCCATGCAGGCGATCGCCTCCGCCCACAGCTCCAGGGTCACGCCGATCGTGACCTCGATGATCGACTCCGCCGTTGGCGTCGCTCATGCCGTGCACGTCGCCGCTGCCAGCGGCGTCACCGCAGCCCATGGCGTGGCGACCTCGGCCCTTCTGGCC
The DNA here is from genome assembly GCA_002729125.1 of Acidimicrobiaceae bacterium. Lineage (GTDB taxonomy): Bacteria > Actinomycetota > Acidimicrobiia > Acidimicrobiales > Aldehydirespiratoraceae > UBA11606. The sequence goes on from PBTQ01000026.1 coordinate 26,565, forward strand.
GCCGACGTCGCCGCCCCACTCCCTGTCAAGGACGGGGCGATCCTCGTGCCGTCGATCCCCGGGCTCGGTGTGCGTCCGTCGGCCGCTGCCCGGTAGGTTCCTGAGCTGTGGAGCTCTACATCTTCCGGCACGGCCGGCCCGTTCGTCAGACCGTCGACGAAAATGAGGGCGCTGACCCTGATCTTTCCGACGTGGGGATCCAGCAGGCCGAGGCCACTCGGGACTACCTCCGTGAACACGGCATCGATCACGTGGTGTCGTCGGCGATGCGACGGGCGCACCAGACCGCGATGCCCACTGCGGAGATGCTCGGCCTCGAGGTCGAACGACTCGAGGATCTGATCGAGTCGGACCATCGGTCGAATACATATGTCCCGCTCGAGGAGATGTCGGCCGACGATCCCGACACCGCCCACTACTTCGATCTCGACAACCTCGAGGACCACATCTTCAGTGATGGTCTGGAGAACTTCGAGGAGCGGGTTGTGCGCGGGTTCGAGCACGTGATCGCCACCAACAAGGGCAAGCGGGTGGCGGTGTTCTGTCATGGGATGGTCACCGTCGTGTACCTGAAGTCGATCATCGGGATCGACGACGTCCTGTCGCTTCGGCCCGACTACTGCGGGCTCACCCAGGTGCAGGCGAGCAGCACCGGTATTCGCAGCGTGCGCTCGTTCAACGAGACCCATCACGTTCGCCATCTGCTCGAACGCTGACGCCTACGATCGCTGCATGAGCCTCACCCTCGTCGTCATGGCCGCCGGGCTTGGCTCCCGGTTCGGTGGTACCAAGCAACTCGCTGTCATCGGTGCTCACGGCGAGGCGTTTCTCGACTTCGCGATCAAGGACGCCATGGCCGCCGGCATGGACAAGGTCGTGTTGATCGTGCGGTCCGACATCGAAGCGGATGTGCGTCGACACGTCGCAGGCCAGCATCCCGACCTCGACGTTGCCTACGTCCTGCAGGACACTCACGGCCCGAAGCGGGACAAGCCGTGGGGTACCGGCCACGCCGTGCTGACCGCTGCCCTCGAGGTTCCCGGCGCGTTCTGCGTGCTCAACGCCGACGACTACTACGGCGCCTCGACCTATGTGGCGCTCGCCGAAGCGGCGGCGGATTTGCCTGACGACCGTGCGCTGCTCGCTGGCTTCCGACTCGATCAGACGCTGCCCGAGGTCGGCGAGGTCTCCCGCGGGATCTGTGAGGTCGTCGACGGCGAGTTCGTGTCGCTCGTGGAGACCCACGGCATCGGGCGTCGGGAGGATGGTTCGATCACCTCGACCGAACCCGAGGGGCGCCTCGCCGATGACGCCGTCGCGTCGATGAACTGCTGGGTCTTCCCGAACAATCTGTTCGACCACCTTGGGTCCGGCTTCGAGACCTTCCTCGCCGAGCACGGTCATGAACTTAAGACCGAATACCTGCTGCCGACGGTCGTGAACGACCTCAAGGCTGCCGGCACCTACACCGTCGGTGTGGTGCCAACCAGCGAACCGTGGGTCGGCGTGACCAACCCCGACGACCTCGAGATCGCCCGGCAGCGGATCAACGATCTTCGGTCGTAGCGGCGACGACGAGACGCTCGCCGTCGATCGTCAGGGCGACCCGCTCGTTGTAGAAGCAGATTAGGCCCTTCACTGGTGCCGATTCCGGGAGGGGCTCGTCGTAGCCCCAGGCGAGGTCGGTGTGAGTACCGAGTCCCACGTCCACCGTCCAGTAGCGGGCGAACCCCTTGTACGGGCAACCGGTGCTGGTCTCGGTCGGTGTGAGGTGTTCCGTTCGGACGTCGGCGACCGGAAGGTAGTAGCGGGGAGGCAGACCGGTCTCGTAGAGGATCGTCGGGTTGGTCGAGTCGGCGACGACGATGCCATCGACCTCGATCACAACGTGGCGGCTCGACGGCTGGGCGTCGACTCGGCGGTACGGATCCCGAGGATGGACGAAGACCTCCTCGTCCTCCTCGAACCAGCGCTCGACGTGGGCGAACTCGATCTTCACGTGGCGGGGCAACTCGTCGAGTGCCGTCGTGGGCAGGGCGGGGTCGTGGACATCGACGACCGGGATGTACCAGTACGGGTAGTACTCGTGTTCCCACACGAGCTGAGCGGCTTTCGTGTCGACGACCGTGCGGTCACCGATGATGCCTCGGATCCACTTTGCGGTCGGCTCGATCTTGAGGACGCTCACGATGACGAGAACACGCTCGGCACGCAGTTGATTCCACGCCTGCGCAATGCTTGGCGCATGCTGCCTCCCGTCGTCACCCGCCACGCCGCCAACGCAATGGTCTCCACGATCGACCATCTCGCCACCGAAGCGGGCGTCGACGTGCTCCGCGAGGGTGGTTCGGCGGTCGATGCCGCGATCGCCGCCAATGCCGTGCTGTCGGTGACGTGCCCGAACATGTGCGGCATGGGCGGCGATCTCTGGGCGCTCGTGCACCACACCGACGGCCCGCCGGAGGCGCTCGATGCCTCGGGCATGGCCGGCTCCGGTGCCGACCCCGACGCCGCCCGGGCCGAGGGGCTCACGGCCGTCCCGATGAAGAACGACATCCGGGCGGTGACCGTGCCGGGCGCGATCGACGGCTGGCTCGCCCTCCACGAACGCCACGGCCGACTCGACCTCGACACCGTGTTCGCCTCAGCGATCCGCTTCGCCGAGGACGGCTTTCCGGTCCACCCAACGCTGAGCGTGACCCTTCACCTCGTCGCTGCGGTCGATCACGTCGATCTTCCGGCTGCAGCGCCCGCAGGTGCCGTCATCACTCGGCCGGGTTCGGCTCGGGCGTTGCGGGCGATTGCTCGTGACGGCCGCGCCGGCTTCTACGAGGGCGAGTTCGGTGAGGGTTTGCTGGCGGCTGGCCCTGACGAGTTCGTGCCCACCGACCTCGCCACCGTGCAGGCCCGCTGGGTCGAGCCGATCAAGGTCGACGCCTTCGGCCACCAGATCTGGTCGGTTCCACCGACAAGCCAGGGGTACCTCACCCTGCTGTCCGCGGCGATCGCGGACGGAATCGAGTTCGATGACGACGGTCTCGGCGCGCACGTCCTCGTCGAGGCGGCAATCCAGGCCGGGCATGACCGGCCGACCGAACTCTTCGAGGGAGCCGATCCGGTTCGGCTCCTCGATGCCGAGCGCATTGCGGATCGACGGGCCGCGATCGATCTCGAGCGGGCCGGCGGGGTTGCCACCCCCAGCTTCGACGGCGACACGACGTATCTGTGCGTGATCGACGGCGACGGCATGGGGGTGTCGCTCATCAACTCCAATGCCAGTGGTTTCGGTGCGCACGTCGTCGCCGGTTCGAGCGGCATCTTCTTGCACGATCGAGGCCTCGGCTTCTCGCTTCAGGCCGGGCATCCCGCCGAGTACCGACCCGGGAAGCGGCCGCCGCACACGCTGGCACCGGCGCTCGTCACCCACCCCGGCGGCCGTCTGCGCACTGTGCTCGGCACGATGGGCGGCGACGCCCAGCCCCAGATCATCCTGCAGATGTTGGCGGCCTCACTCCGCCACGGTCGCAGTGCCGGTCAGGTGGTCGGCCGAGGGCGTTGGCGCATCGCCCCCGTCGTCGAAACCGGTTTCTCGACGTGGGCGCCGGGCGTCAGCCGCACGGTCGAGTTGGAGGACCACGTCCCTCAGGCGATCGTCGACGCGCTCGCCGCCCGCGGGCACGAACTCGGCACGGCCGAGTATTCCCAGTTCGGCCATGCCCACCTGATCGAGATCACTGAGCACGGCTCGTTGGCCGGCGCGGCGGATCCGAGGGCGCTTGCGGGTGCCGCCACCGGCTTCTAGCCGAGGAGGTCTCGGACGAGGTCGTGGTAGAAGCGCGTCGTCAGATCGAGCGATTCGAGATCGATGCGTTCATTGTGGCCATGGAAACGTGAGCCGAACTCGGCCGGGGTCAGCGTGGGGCTGAGCAGTCCCGCCCCGTAGGCCACGGCGCCGAGGTCTCGATGGACGCGAGCGTCGGTGAAGCCGACGCTGATCGTCGGGGCGATGCGGCTGGTGGGAAACGGGTTGGCGACGGCCTTCTGCATCGAGTCCCACAGTGGCGTGTCGATCTGGGACTGGGTCGACGGCTCTTCGAGGATGACCTCGACGCTGACCTGGTCGTAGATGTCGCCGAGCGCGTGGCGAAGGTGTTCTTCGACGTCCTCATGGGTCTCCCCGGGCAGGGTGCGGATGTCGACGTCGATTTCGACGACATCGGGGATGATGTTCGTCTTGGTCTGGCTGGTGACCACGTTCGGCGAGAACGTGGTGTGGGTGCAGGCGTGCCAGTTCCCGACCGGGGCCGAGGCCGGCAGGGTCGCAAGCGCCTCGTCGATGGCGCCCTCGTCGAGCAGCACCGCCCGCAGTTCTGGGTCGAGGCCCATCGCGTCGACCTGGGGTCGCCAGTACTCATGGAATGACGACGACGGGTTGTACTCGGCGATCCGTTGCACGACCGCCGCTGCCTTCACCACCGCATTGTCGGAGCGGTACGGGCGAGAGCCATGGCCCGGTGTGCCGCGCACCCGGAGGCGACGCCAGGCGATGCCCTTCTCGCCCACGACCATGGCGATGGCCGGGTCTTGTTCGCTCCCAACGTGGAGACCGCCGTTTTCGGTGAGGAGGTAATCGGTCGTGATGACGTCGGGATGGTGCTCGCCCATCCAGCGGGCCCCGTAGGCGCTGCCGGCCTCTTCATCGGCGACAGCGAAGAAGACGAGGTCACCCTTGAGGCGGGTGCCGGATCGGGCGATCGCCCGGGTGACGACCGCCATCGAGGCGGTGAGGTTGAGCATGTCGACGGCCCCGCGGCCCCAGACCTCGTTGTTGATCACCTCGCCGCCGAAGGGATCCTCGTCCCAGCCGTCGGGGCTGATCGGTACGACATCGGTGTGGCCGTTGAGACACAGACTCGGCGCGTTGGGGTCGGTCCCCTCGATCCGGGCGACGAGCGACGTACGCCCCGGGGCGGCGTGGTACTGCTGCACCTCGACGCCGGTCCCCTCGAGAAAGGTGGTGAGAACATCCGCGTTGCGGATCTCTTGGCCCGACTCCGTGTGCCCATCGTTCACGCAGGCGTTGCGGATCAGGGTCTGCAGCAATTCGACGGTTTCGTCACCACGCGGCTCGGTCATGACCTCAGTCTGGCCGATGCTCGAGTTGCCTTGGCGGTGCGTCGGCTCGACACCGAACGCATTGGGGCATGACGCTCGCTCCCTGTCGCCGGCGCAAACAGGTCGTGGCCGCCGCAGGTAGTCTGCTGACGCGAAGCCGAGCCAGCGGGGCCCGGTGGGATCGCGTCAGGAGCGTCATGCGGGGCATCATCGCCGCCGGGACTCACATCCCGCACTACCGACTCGACCGCACCGAAGTCGCGGCCTTCTTCGGCAAGGGAGGTGGTCGCGGCCAGCGCTCGGTGGCCTCCTACGACGAAGACACCACCACGATGGGCGTCGCCGCCGCTCGTCGGGCCCTGGCCTCCACCGACCTCGAGCCGCAGGAACTCTGGTTCGCCACGGCCTCCCCGGCATACCTCGAGAAGACCAACGCCACCGCAGTCCACGCCGCACTGCAACTCGGTCCCGAGGTCGGCGCCCTCGACTTCGGTGGCGCACTGCGTTCCGGCGCCGGAGCCCTGCGCACGGCGCTCACGGCAGGCGTGTCGACGCTCGTCGCCGCCGCTGATCAGCGCGGTGGACTGGCCACCTCCGCCGACGAGGCCGCCGGTGGCGACGGCGCAGCAGCGGTGCTCATCGGGGACGACACCGATGGTCCGGTGATCGCCGAGTACCTCGGTGCCGGGGTCGCAACAGAAGAGTTCCTCGAGCGCTGGCGTCTTCCCGGGGGTGACCGCTCCCGTGCCTGGGAAGAGCGCTTCGGTGAGGTCACCTACGGTCCGCTCATGAGCCAGGCCTGGGAACGGGCCCTGGCCGCCACGTCGCTCTCCGCCGACGACATCGACAAACTGATCGTCACCGGCACGCATGGCCGTGCGGTGGCCCGCAACGCAAAGCGCCTTGGCGTGCGCGACGAAGCGATGATCGATGATCTCTCGGGTTCGGTCGGCAACACCGGCACAGCTCACCCGCTCCTCGTCCTCTCCTCGGCCCTCGAGCAGGCCTCACCCGGCGAGACCATCGCCGTCATGACCCTCGCCGACGGCGTTGAGGTCATCGTGCTGCGCACCACCGACGCCATCTCCGCTGTCTCGCCGGCGATGTCGACTGCCGGCCAGATCGCCTCGGGCACCACGGTCTCATACGGAAAATTCCTGTCCTGGCGCGGAATGGTCTCGGTCGAACCACCCAACCGGCCGCTCCCGAACCGCCCGTCCGCATCGGCGGCCCATCGGCGCGACGACTGGAAGTTCGGCTTCGTCGGCAGCCGTGACCGCAGCTCTGGGATGATCCACCTGCCGCCTGCTCGGGTCTCGGAGAAAGGCGGTGCCGTCGACGACATGGAACCCGTGCCGATGGCCGACACGGTCGGCACGGTCGTGAGCTTCACGATCGACAAGCTCGTCTACTCACCGAGTCCACCGGTGGTGTTCGCCGTCGTCGACTTCGACGGTGGCGGTCGTGCTCCACTCGAACTCGCCGACTGCGGGCCCGACGAGATCGAGGTCGGTATGCGGGTGCTGCCGACGTTCCGTCGCCTGTTCACGGCCGATGAGATCCACAACTACTTCTGGAAGGTCGCGCCGGTGAGGGGAGTTCGTTAATGGGTTCGCACGGCATCAAGGACCAGGTTGCGATCATCGGCATGGGCTGCACGCCCTTCACCGAGCACTGGGACAAGTCACTCGACGATCTGATCATCGACGCAGCCCAGCTCACCTATGCCTCCGCAGGCATCCACCAGGACGACATCGATGCGTTCTGGTTCGGCACCTCGCAGTCCGCAGCCTCGGGTCTCGCCATGGGCGGCCCGCTGAAGATTCACGGCAAGCCGATCACCCGTGTCGAGAACTACTGCACGACCGGCTCCGAGGCGATGCGTGCGGCGGCCTACGCCGTGGCGTCCGGCGCCTACGACGTCGTGATGGCGCTCGGGGCGGAGAAGGTGAAGGACGGCGGATACCAGGGCCTCAATGCCTTCCCGATCCCAACCGACGGTACCCAGCGAACACTCACGGCGGCCGGCATGTTCAGCCTGATCCTTCCGGCGTACGCCAAAAAGTACGGCGTCGACGAGGACGAGATCCGCTACTCGGTCGCCACGATCGCCGAGAAGAACCACTTCAACGGGGCCCGCAATCCGCTGGCCCAGTTCCGCCGGGAGACCAGCGCCGAGCAGATCTGTCAGATGGCTGCGGTCGCCGGACGCCTTTCCGTGTTCGACTGCGCAGGCGTCGCCGATGGTGCTGCAGCGGTGATCATGTGTCGGGCCGAGGACGCTCACAAGTACACCGACAATGCCCTCTACGTGAAGGCGCTGTCGTTTGTGGCCGGCACGGGTGCCGGTTCGCTCGACCCCGACTACGACTACACGACCCTGCCTGAGTGCAAGTGGTCGGCCGACGATGCCTACGCCCAGGCCGGCGTCACGTCACCGCGTGACGAGATCGCCGTCGCCGAAGTCCACGACTGCTTCACGCCGACCGAACTCGTGTTGATGGAGGACCTCGGGTTCTCCGACCCCGGCCAGGCCTGGCGGGACGTGCTCGACGGCGCGTTCCGTCTCGACGGTCGCCTGCCGGTTAACAGCGACGGTGGCCTAAAGGCGTTCGGCCATCCGGTCGGAGCATCGGGGCTGCGCATGCTCTACGAGATCTGGCTTCAGCTGCGCGGTGAAGCACCCGAGGAGCGGCGCATCGCCGACCACGGTCGCAAGCTCGGGCTGGTGCACAACCTCGGCGGGTATCCCGGAGAGATGGTGAGTTTCGTCGGGATCTACGGCACCGAGCTCGGCTGACGGATTCCGGCACGGCTCGCCCGCCGTGGCCGACCGATACGGACTTCGGTCCCCGGAGTCCAGTGCACGACCGGGTCACCGGTCGGCTCCGGGAGCCCGGCACCGTCGAGGAGTTCGTCGTCGAGTTCGAGGAGTTCGCCGCGAAAGAGGGGCCAGCGTCCGTGATCGACGGGGGCATACACGGTGAACGCTTGCGCCGCGTCCATGCTCGGAAAGCGGGAATAGAGCCCCCAGCGTGACGTGAGGAAGCGTTCGAAGTCCGAGACGTCGCCATCGGCGATGGGTGTCCCGATACGGACGACACTGTGATGGGAGGGCAGTGCGCCGTCGTTCGTGCGGCGGCGGGGCCAGCGGCGGGTGGAGTCGTAGCGCCACACGCCGTCGGTCGCTCGGCGGCCGGCATCGATCGACATATCGGCCCAGAAGTACGGAAGCCCGTACGCGGCACGTGCCGTCAGCGAGGCGAGCAACCCACCCGCCTCGAGCGAACAGAACCAGACTCCCGGCGTGCCATCGGGCCCCCGGACGTAGGTGCGCACGTTGGTTTCCGGAAACGTGCCGACGAACGGCAGCCGCAGCCCGCCGGGGGTGCCGACCCCCATCTCGAAGGGAACGACGGCGACCCACGCCCGCTGGATCCCATCGGCATCAGGCCAGGTGTCGATCGTGAGGTCGTCGGGGAGGAGTGCTTGGACGACCTCGGGCGCGAAGGGGTAGTGGATGAAGAGGAGGTCGCGCCACCACATGCGCATGACCTCGAAGCGGACCCGTTCGGGGGGGAGCGGCGGGTACGGACCGGACATCGCCTGAGTTTCCCAGGTAGGGCCGGGTAACGACATGGTGGGCGGAAAACTTGCAGTCGCGCATCTGACGACCGGTGCGTACCCGCTCTACGATCCGCCCATGCCTCGTCGCCCGCTTCACGGAATCCGCATCGTCGACCTCACCCTCGAACGAGGTGAACTCACCGGGCGCCTCTTCGCCGACCTCGGTGCCGAGGTGCTACGGGTCGAGCCCCCTGGCGGGTCACCAGCCCGGTCGATGCTGCCGGTCGTCGGCGACCAATCCCTCTTCTTCACGTTCCGTAACGCCGGGAAGAAGGGCGTCGAACTCGATCTCAGCAGCGACCCGGATCGCGAACGCCTGCACGAATTGCTGGCCTGCAGTGATGTCGTCATCGATTCCGCCGAGCCCGGCTCGTGGGCCGACAGCGGTCTCGATGCCGACGACCTCGCCCGCCGCCATCCTCATCTGATCGTCTGCTCGATCACCGCCTACGGGCGAACCGGCCCCTATGCGGGCCGCGATGTGCCGTGCGCTGTGATCGACGCCACCGCCGGCATGGCCTTCAAGGCGGGGGTGCCCGAACGCGAACCTCTGCTTCCGCCCGGCAACATCGCCGACGACACCGCATCGATGCATGCCGTCTTCGCCATCGAGTGTGCGCTGGTCCAACAACACACCACTGGCGCCGGGCAGGTCATCGATCTGTCGGTGAACGAGGCAGCCGCTCAGATCGCTGACTGGTCGCTGTCGAACTGGACCCGGTCGCTCGATGCAGGCATGCCGAGCCTCGACAGCCGCATCGGTCCGGGGCCCGTGTACACGATCCTGCCGTGCAAGGACGGGTATGTCCGGCTCGTGATCATCGCCGAACGTCACTGGAAGGCGATGCGGGCCTGGCTCAGCGAGCCGGACTATCTGCAAGACCCCGAGTACGAGACGTTCATGGGCCGTTTCGGCATCGCCGACGCCGTGCTCAACCCGCTGTACACGGAGCTGTTCTCGACGATGACGATGCTCGAGGTGGCCGAGGAGTGCCAGAGCCGCGGCATCGTCTGCACGCCGATCCTCAAGCCCGACGATGTGTTGGTGAACCCGCACTTCGAGGCCCGGGGCAGCTTCGACCATGTCGATACCGATGCCGGCACCATGATGCTGGCATCGGGTTTCTTCGAGATCGATGGCGAACGCGTCGGTCCGTTCGGCCCACCCCCTGCAATTGGTGAGCACACCGACGAGGTGTTCGCCGCGCTCGGCGAACCACGCCCGGCGCCCGCCGCTCCGCTCACCGGTGACGACGCGCCGCTTGCCGGGATCCGGGTCATGGACTTCGGTCATGGCGGTGTCGGGGTCGAGTGTGGTCGCATGCTCGCCGAGTACGGGGCCGACGTCGTGAAGATCGAGTCACGGACGTATCCCGACTTCATCCGCACGGTGCTCGGGGGTGAGATGTCGCCGTCGTTCGCATCGTCGAGTCGGAGCAAGCGGAGCCTGGGTGTCGACGCCAAGCACCCCGAGGGCCGCGCCTTGCTCAAGCGCATGGCCGCCGTCAGCGACATCGCGATCGAGAATAACTCGACTGGGATCATGGAGCAGATGGGCATCGGCTACGGCGAGCTGTCGGCGGAGAACGCCGGCCTCGTGATGATGTCGAGCCAGTTGATGGGCAGCTGGGGACCGTGGGCAGCCTGGTCGGGCTACGGCCCCAACACCCAGGTCACCGGCGGCATGACGCACCTGTGGAACTACGAGGCGACCCCTGAGCCGGCCGGATCCATGTCGATCTTCCCGGATCACTTCGCCGGGCGTACCGGTGCGGTCACCGCCCTCGCCGGTGTCCTCGGTCGTCGCCTCCACGGTGATTCCGGGTTCCATGTCGAGGTCTGTCAGGTCGAGCAGGTCGTCAACGTGATGGCCGACTTGCTGGCGAAGGAGTCCCTCGAACCGGGCTCGGTCCAGCCACGGGGAAACCATTCCGATCGCGGCACGCCCTGGGGACTCTTCCCGTGCAAGGACGACGATTCGTGGGTCGCAATCTGCACCCGCTCCGACGCTGAGTGGCGGGCCTTCGCCGAGGTGATGGGCTCGCCCGAGTGGGCGATGACCGACGAGCTCACCGTGCTGACCGGCCGGCAATCTTGCGAGGGCGAAATCGACGCGCTCGTCGAGGCCTGGACACGGCAACACACCGTCGCCGAGGTCGTCGAGGCCTGCTTTGCGCGCAGGGTGCCGGCGGGGCCGATGCACAACTCCGCCGGACAGTACGGCGATCCGCACTACCGGGCCCGCGGTTTCATCGTCGAACTCGACCAACCGCCGATCGGCGGCATGACCTTCGAGGGGCCCGGGTTTCACGCGACCGGTATGCCGGTTGCGGATATTCGGCCCGCACCGGGACTCGGTGCTCACACCCGCGAAGTGTGCGCCGAACTCGGACTCGATGATGCCGAGATTGATGCGCTGCTCGCATCGGGGGCGATCGAACGCGATGTCGCTAATGGAGCATGAGTGCGTCCGCTTCTGCTCGTCCTTGCTGCGCTCGTTGCGGCATGTGGCGCCGACGGGCCCGGTGACGAGACGGCCCCGGCCGTGACTAGCACGTCGTCGATGGCGTCGGCGTCCTCTTCCGCTGCCGTGCCCGACTCGGGGGTCCTCCCGGTCGGTATCGGCGACTCGGTCAGGTACGGCGACTCGCCCCAGCAAGTCGGCAGTCTCCGACTGCCCATCGATGCCGGGGAAGGCCCGTTCCCAGTGATCGCCTTCATCCATGGCGGGTTCTGGCGCAACACGTACGACAGCAGTCTGTCCGAACCTCAGGCTGCCGATGCCCGATCGAAGGGGTACGCCACCTGGAATATCGAGTATCGGCGGGTCGGCGATGAGGGCGGCGGCTATCCGGGAACGCTCGACGACATCGCCACTGCGATCGACGCCCTCGTCCGCATCGATGCGCCACTCGATCTCGACCGGGTGTTCGTCGTCGGGCACTCCGCCGGTGGACATCTCGCGCTCTGGGTCGGTCAGCGCGATGACCCCGTCGTCGTTCCGCGGCTCGTGGTGGGTCAGGCCCCCGTCGCCGATCTCGCCGGCTCGTTGGATCTCGGCCGCGGTGCGGTCGAGGGGTTCATGGGCGGCACTCCCGAGCAGATTCCCGCGGCGTACGGCGAGGCCGACCCCGCCCGGCGGCTCCCGGTGAAGGTCCCTCAGCTGATCGTGCACGGTCTGCGCGACGACGACGTGCCGTTCGATGTGGTGGCGCCCTACATCGACAAGGCCGGCGACGGTATCGACACCTTGACCTTCGAAGACGAAGGCCACTTCGACATCATCGATCCGGCGGCGCCCTCCTGGGAAGCGACGCTCGCGTACCTCGCCGGCATCTAGGCTGCGCCGGATTCCACCCGACCCGCGAAGGGGTCGTCCCGTGTCCAGCCTCGCTGACGTCATCAGGCATCGGCACATCGTCGACTTCGCCAGTGACGGCGTCGTCTGTCTTCGACAGGTCATAAACCCGGATTGGATCGAGCAGCTCACGGCGGGCCTCGAGCGCAACGTCGCCGATCCGTAGCCTCGAGGTCGAGCGTGGAACACCGACGAGTACGGCCGGGTCACGTTCTACGACTCCCAGGTCTGGCAGGAGATTCCGGAATGCCGGGACTGCGTCGAGAACTCGCCGATGGCAGAACTCACCGGTCAGGTGACGAACGTCGAGGCGGTGAACTCCTTCTTCGATGCCATCTTTACTCGCAGCACGGGAGCCAGTTCCGCACGCCGTTCCACCAGGACGCGCCGTGCTGGCCGGTCGAGTGGTTCGACACCTGCTCGGCGTGGATGCCGCTCGTGCCGGTCGCGAAGCGCAGCGCCCTTGAGTTCGTGAAGGGCTCCCACGCCTGGGACGTGCGCTACGCCCAGACCAACTTCGGGGTGCTCACCGTCGACGAACGCGATTAGGTCGTCTACGACCAGCTTGAAGACGAGCTCGAGCCGTTTCCCGACATCGAGGGCCACCGGGAGCACTACGAGATCCTGAGCTGACACATCGAGTCCAGCGACGTGGCGATCTTCAACGCCCGGATGATCCATGGCGGATCGGGCCTGTTGCATCCAGATCGGGACCTCAAGGTGTTCAACACTCAATGGCTCGGCGACGATGTCCGGGTCATGTTCGGGCCGGAGGGCATGGACCCCGACCATTCCCAGGTGATGACCGAGCACGGTCTCGCCTCGGACGATCGGGTCGGAGGTCTCCTGTAACCCGAACTCTGGCGTCGGGGACCGGTTGCCGTCTGACCGTCGCCGGCCGGTTCAGCCGGCCTCGCTGTGGGTGACGGGCAGCTCACCCATCCACTCGCGAAGGGTGTTCTTCAGCTTGGTCTGCTGGATGAAGAGGTCCTGCTCGGCGGGATTGTCACCGGCGGCCTGTGGGGCCTTCAGATAGAAGCTCAACCACTCCTGCACGCCCGACTCACCGGCCCGGTGGGCGAGGTCCATGAACAGCGCAAGGTCGAGCACGATCGGTGCCGCCAGGATCGAGTCGCGGCACAGGAAGTCGATCTTGATCTGCATGGGGTATCCCATCCAGCCAAAGATGTCGACGGCGTCCCAGCCCTCCTTGTTGTCGCCGCGGGGCGGGTAGTAATTAATGCGCACGACATGGTCGACGTTGCCGTAGAGCTCGGGGTACACGTCGGGCTCGAGGATCTTGTGGAGCACGCCGAGCTTCGACTCTTCCTTGGTCTTGAAGTTCTCGGGTGCGTCGAGCACTTCACCATCGCGGTTGCCGAGGATGTTGGTCGAGTACCAGCCGCGGAGACCGAGCATGCGGGCCTTGAGGCCGGGGGCGAGCAGCGTCTTCATGAGGGTCTGGCCCGTCTTGAAATCCTTGCCGGCGATCGGAACCCCGCGAGTGTGCGACAGCTCCTGCATGCAGGGCAGGTCGGTCGAGAGGTTCGGCGCGCCGTTGGCGAACGGCACATCGCTCTGAAGGGCGGCGTACACGTAGATCTGTGAGGGCGAGATGTTGTCGTCGTTGTCCTTGAGGCCCTGCTCAAACGCAGCGACGGTCTCGTGGACGGCCGAGGGCTCCTGGAAGGCCTCCGTCGAACCGCACCAGACCATGACGAGACGGTCGCAGCCGTTCTCGACCTTGAAGTTCTCGATGTCGGCCATGAGCGCCATGGCCTGATCCCACTTGTTGGTCTCGGACTTGACGCGTGTTCCTTCGAGGCGGCTCACCCACTTTTGGTCGAAGACGGCGTCCATGGCGACGACACCTTCGAGTTCCTGGGCGATGGGGGAGAGATCCTTTTCCTCGAGCACACCGCAGGTGCGCGCGGCCTCGAGAGCGTTGGCCGAGATCGGGTCCCAGCCGCCGAAGACGATGTCGTCGAGTGAGGCGAGGGGAGCGAAGTCCTTGATGAGGGGGTTGCGACCCTCTCTGCGGGTGCCGAGACGGATGTGGGCCATCTGGGAGACCGAGCCGAGGGGGGCGACGCCGGTCTGGCGGGCGGACAGGACACCGGCGATGAAGGTCGAGGCGACGGCACCGAGTCCGGGCGTCAGCACACCGAGCTTGCCGGTTGCGGGGGCGATGTTCTTGGTCATGGCCGACACCATAAGGAATCATCAACAAGAATCTTATTTAGTGAAGCAACTCTGAACTATTCTGCACAGGTGACTCCTGCCCTCCCCGACCTCTCCATTCGCCAACTCGACTATCTCGTGGCCGTGTCCACCGAACCGTCCTGGGCTGATGCCGCAGCCCGGATCGGCGTGTCGCCCTCCGCGCTCTCGCAGGGATTGAGCGAACTCGAACGCCGCATCGGTGTGCCGCTGTTCGATCGGGAGGGTCGCCGACGCACGCTGCGTCCGACCGCCGAACCGGTGCTCGCCCACGCCCGACAGGTCATCGCCCTCACCAGCGATCTCGCCGACTGGGCGGAGCGCACCCGCACCGGCCGAGCCGGCGAGTTACGGGTCGGCATGATCGATGCCGCTGCCGTCGGACACTTCACCGATGAGCTCCGCCAGTTCCGAGACGATCACCCCGAGCTTCACCTCACGTTGCGGGTCGCGCCGTCAGGCGAACTGCTCGACGAAATCGAATCGGGCGACCTCGACCTTGCGGTCGTCGTCGGGGGGCACACCCGACGGGGAGTCCACACCGAGTCGCTGATGAACGAGCCGCTCGCCGTCTTCACCCCGGAGCGAGGTCTGCCCCGTGACGTGACCGCATGGGGGCCATGGGTGCTGTTCGCCCAGGGTTCCCACACCCGCGCGATCGCCGAGGAAGCCCTGCAGCGCCTCGGTGCGCCGACCACGATCGTGGCGGAATCGAACCAGCCCGAAGTCCTCCGCACGATGGTCGAACTCGGGGTGGGCTCGACCGTGCTGCCGGTTGTCCAAGCCGGACCGGACTTCGGCCCGGGGCGAGTGATCGCCGAACGGACCCTCGTCCTCGCCCGTCGTGACGGCGCCGCCGTTGACCCGGCAGCCGAAATGCTCGCCGTCGCGCTCCGGAACTAAGGTCCCCGCCAGGTCCCTGGAACGGAGAAATGACATGAGCAACGCTGCCGCCGCCTATGAGGCGATTAACGCCCGTGTAGGCAACGACGAGGCCACCGGCGACTGGTTCGAGATCACCCAGGAGCAGATCAATGACTTCGCCGACTGCACCCACGATCACCAGTTCATCCATATCGATCCGGAGCGGGCGACCCCGGTCTTCGGCGGCACGATCGCCCATGGCTTCCTCACCCTGTCGATGCTGGTGAAGCTGACGGCCTCGATCCCGAACGAGATCCCACTCGAGGGCATCCAGATGGGCATCAACTACGGCTTCGAGAAGGTCCGCTTCATCAACCCGGTTCTGTCGGGCAAGCACATCCGGGCCTCGGCCGTCACCTCGGCCGTCGAGCTCAAGGGCACCGCCGTCAACTCCACCCGCACGATCACGGTCGAGATCGAGGGCGAAGGCAAACCGGCCCTCGTCGCCGATTGGATCGGCCGCACCGTCTACAACTCCTGAGGAAGCCATGAACGACTACCCAATCGTTGCCGGTTCGGCGCTGTTCACCCTCGTCGACCCGAGCAAGGGTCACGAGGCCGCCTACAACCGCTGGTACGAGCGCGACCACTTCTACGCCGGCTGCATGATCGGCCCATGGCTGTTCGCCGGGAAGCGGTGGGTCGCTACCCGGGCGATGAAGGATCTCCGCTTTCCCGAGGGCGACACCCCGGTCGCCAGTCCCCACGACACGGGTTCCTACCTTGCGACCTACTGGGTGCTCGAGGACAAGCACAAGGAGCACTTCGACTGGGCCGGCAATCAGGTCGTCGACCTCTACATGAACAATCGAGGGTTCATGGAGCGCCAGCACGCCCACACGGTGTTGCTCTCCAACCCCGAGCACGCCTATCGAGACGACGATCCGGTTCCGATCGAGCTCGCGTTCGATCACCACTACCAGGGCCTCGCCGTCGTGGCGGTCGATCCCGCCGAGGGCGTGAGCGACGAAGAACTGGGCGCTCACCTCGACGAAACGGCGCTCCCGGCACTCCTCGCGAACTCGCCGATCGCCAGCATGGTGTCGTGGCGTTACATCCAGATGGGCGATGGCACCGAGCAGGCCCCGATGGATCTCGGCATGCCGCCGGGCCCTCCGGAACGACGCCTCCAGATGTTCTTCCTCGAGGACAATCCGGATGCCGTCTGGGACCGCTTCCGAACCTATGCCGCCGACCTCGCTGCCGAGGGCAAGGGCGTGGTGAGCTTCGCCGCGCCGTTCTTGCCGACAATCGTCGGCACCGACACCTACACCGATCAGCTCTGGTGAAACTTCGGCTCGCGACCGCCGTCATGGTGACGGCGGTCCTCGCTGCTGCGTGCGGTGACAACGCGACTACACCGCCGCTGGTCACAACTACCGTTGCGGACAGCGCCATGCCGGCCCCGACCACTCCGGGTGCGGATGCGCTCGCGCCCGCAGCGATCACGCAGGTCAACTGCCCGCCGACGATCGCTGCCGACACCGTCGCCTGCGGCATCGCCGAGGTTGTGCTCGATCCAACCGCCGGATTCGACGCCACGGCATCGATCTCGATCGCGACCATGGCGGGCTACGACGTCGGCTTTCGCACGCCGGTCGCCGTCCTCCAAGGTGGCCCGGGTGGGGCCAGCTCGGATCTCGCTGGCTTCTTCCCGCAACAGCCGTTCACCCAAGTCTTTGTCGACCAGCGGGGTACCGGATTCGCCTCAGCCGATTTCGATTGCCCCGAGTTCGACGGCGTGATCCCTGAGCTTGTCGAACGCGATGGCGAACGCAGCCGCGAACTCGCCGCCGATGCCCTCGAAGCCTGCGCCGAGCGGCTCGCCGGTGATCTCCTGCTCGACGCCACCACGACCCAGAACCACGCGTTCGACGTCGGCCAGGTGATGGCCGGCCTCGGCTATGACCGCTGGGTTGCGTACGGGGTGTCGTACGGCACCACAATCGGATTCGAGCTGCTTCGTCAGCCTCCAGCAGGACTCGTGGGCGCCGTCCTCGACGGCGTCTACCCACCCAATCTCGATGTCGACACGTCGGTCGTCGTCACGGCCCAACGGTCGATCGATGCGCTCAGTGCCGCCTGCGGCCGGAGCACCCGGTGCACCGACCTCAACTCCGACGTGGCGCTCAGTCTCGAAGCGTTGATTGCCGAACTCGATGAATCTCCACGCATCGTGACCCTGAGCCCGAACGAAAGTGGCTTCGACCGCGAGGTCGACGTCCGTCTCGACGGAATCCGACTCGCCGAGTTCGTGTTCCTGTTGCTCTACAACGAATCGCTGGCCCGCTACCTTCCGGCGATTTTGACCGGTATCGCCGATGGCGATCCCGATGCCGAACGGTGGCTCGCTCGAGTCGGTACCCGCACCTTTACGGCGGCCTATAACGCCAATCGCGAAGGCACCTACTTCGCGGTGCAGTGTCACGACCGTCTGCCCTTCACCTCCGGCGGGCCCGTCGAACACGACGGCGGTTTCGGTGCGGCAGTGCCGGTCGAACCGCTCCGCAACTTCTGTTCGGCGTGGGAGCAAGGCGAGGCCCGCGCCATCGTCGGCACGCCGGTCTCATCGGATCTGCCGACCTTGCTCCTGTCGGGCGCCTTTGATCCGATCACGCCGTCGACCTTTGCCGACGCCGCCGCTGATCTCCTCCCGAACGCCACCGTCGTCGCCCAGGACGGTCGGGGCCACGGAATCTGGTTCGGCAACAGCTGCATCGCCGGCATCGTCCAGCAGTTCGTCGCCGATCCGCTCCGTACGCTCGACACGTCGTGCGCCGACGCCGGCGTGCCGGTCGATTGGGCGGTGCCCTGACCTCATGCAAGGCTGGGGAAATGGAGCTTAAGGGGAAGACCATTCTGATCTCGGGGGCCGGTCCCGGTCTCGGTGGTGCGTGTGCGGCGGCGGCGCTGCGCGACGGCGCCAACGTGATCGCGACCGCTCGCAACCTGGATCGTCTGCAGGGCGCGGTTGCGGAACTCGATCCGGGCGGTGAGCGCACACTCGCGATGGTGGCCGACATCATGAATAGCGACGCGCTCGGTGTCGCCGTTGCCGCCGGCGTCGAACGATTCGGTGGGCTCGACGGTGTGGTCAATGTCGCCGCGTACGACGCAGTGATGGGCACCCTCCTTGACATGGACGCCGACACCTTTCGCCAGGTGCTCGAGGTCAACGTCTATGGCTCCACCAACCTCGTCCGGGCTGCCGTCCCGGCGCTCAAAACCAACGGCGGGGGAGCGGTCGTGCTAATCGGCTCGCAGTCGGCGATGAAGTCCAACCCGGTGCCCCAGGGGGTGTACGGGCCCTCGAAAGCGGCGCTGCTCGCTGTCGCCCGCGATCTGGCCAACGATCTCGGCCCGGACGGAATCCGCGTCAACACCGTCGTGCCGAGCTGGATGTGGGGGCCGAACGTGCAGATGTACTGCCAGTGGCAGGCGAGTGAGCGTGGGGTCGAGCCGGAGGACATCAAGAACGAACTGGCGAGCGCCAATGCCCTTCGAGCGATGGCGGCCGATACCGACGTTGCCGAATCGGTGATTTTCTTCCTCTCCGATCGCAGCTCGATGATTACCGGACAGCGCCTGTTGGTGAACGCCGGCGAGTACTTCGACACGTGACGGTCCCCGCCGTCCCGGCGGCCTCACTGGTGGTGATCGACGATCGGCCCGATCTCCACGTGTTGCTCGGCCGCCGGCGACCCGGTGCGTTCGTCGGCGACATGATCGTCTACCCGGGTGGCGCCGTCGATGACGACGACTGGCGACTCGGTCCGGCTCTCGTGCCCGGCGCCACGGCCCCCGGACTCTCCGCTGCCGATGCGGCGGTGTATATCCATGCCGCGATCCGCGAGACGCGCGAAGAGGTCGGTCTGTTCCCCGACCCGAACGAGTTGCACGACGGGTCGTCGTTCGCCGCGGTGGGGCACTGGACGACCCCCGAGGAGGTGCCGCGTCGCTACGACACCCGTTTCTTCCTCGCTCGCCACCCCGGTGGCGAGGCGCGGGTTGCCGATGACGAGCTCGTCGAGGTGTGGTGGGAGCGGCCGGCCGACACACTCGCTCGGATCGAAGCCGGTGAACTCGACGCCATCACGCCGACGATCTCGTTCCTCACATCATTGTCGCGGTATCGACATGTAGCCGACGCCTTCGCCGGAACCGAACTCGGTCATCGGCATGCGTTTGCCTGGGGAATCACCACATTCTGAGCCGACGTCAGCCCTTCGTTGCTGTCTCGTGTCGATTTGTTTACATCTGGATCTGACATCGTTGCGTCGCCGCACTAAGGTCCCCGATGGGTAGGTGTCATACGGATGCAGGGCCGTTCTGACACCAGCTCGGGGGCTTTCGGCCCTCGAACCCCCTCCAGGGAAACTGGGGCCCGGTCGACGGCGATCGCCGGCCGGGCCCAAGCCCAGAACACTTTGTGTCAACGGCGTGTTGAACCTCGCTGCGCTGTAGTACAACTCCGCCTGTGAACGACCTCGCCCGCCGCCTGCTCGCCGAATTCCTCGGCACCGCCTTCCTTCTCGTCGGCGTCATCGGTTCGGGCATCATGGCCGAACGCCTTACCGACGATGTCGGGCTGCAGTTGCTCGCCAACGCAGCGGCCACCGTCGGCGTGCTCTACGCCGTCATCCTGATGTTCGGCGAGGTCTCCGGGGCGCATCTCAACCCGGCGGTCACACTCGCCGACATCCTTCTGCAGAAGCGGCCGTGGGTCGACCTCGGCCCGTATGTCGCAGTCCAACTGGCCGGCGGCGCCGTCGGCGTGATGGCCGCCAACCTCATCTTCGACCTCAACCCGATCAACATCAGCGACAAAGTCCGCGACGGCGGCGGCCAGTACCTTGGGGAACTTATCGCCACCTTCGGCCTGATGGTGCTGATCTTCTCCTTGGTGCGCACCGGCCGGGGCCACCTCGTTGCGTCGGCGGTCGCCGCCTATATCGGTGGTGCGTACTGGTTCACCTCGTCGACATCGTTCGCCAACCCGGCCGTGTCGGTCACTCGAACACTGTCGAACACCTTCGCCGGTATCCATCCCGGTTCGGCACCGATGTTCATCGTGATGCAGTTCGCCGGCGCCTTGCTCGCCGTCGCCGCCATCCGAGCGCTCTATCCCGACGACGCCGATACCGGAGTTTCCTGATGCCTGAGTTCGTTGTTGTTCGCCACGGGCGGCCGTTGACCGAACGACTCGAATCGGGGATCGCCGACCCTTCTCTCGACGAGTTCGGTCGCTGGCAGGCCGAGCGAGTCTGCGCCTGGCTGGCCCACGAGCCGGTTGACACCGTCGTGGCGAGCCCGAAGGCCCGCGCCATCGAGACCGTGCAGCCACTCGTCGATCAGCTCGACATGCCGCTCACGATCGTCGTCGATCTCGACGAGATCGATCGCTTCTCGTCCGTCTACGTCCCCACCGACATGTGGGGGACCGAGGGCCTCGACATCCTCGAGGCGCTGGGGGAGAAGCGCTACGCCGACATCGGGTACGACCCGCCCGACGTGTTCCGTGAACGGATCGCGAACGTCTGGCGCGAGCTCGTCGCCGACCCGCCCGGCGAAC
>PBTQ01000027.1 GCA_002729125.1 Acidimicrobiaceae bacterium
ACGGTGCACGCCGTTCTCGGTGAGAACGGCGCCGGAAAGACCACGCTCATGAACTGTCTCGCCGGGGTTTACCGCCCTGACGAGGGCGCAGTTCGTCTCGGTGGGCGGGAGATGTCATTCTCCTCGCCCGCTGACGCGATCGCCGTAGGCGTCGGCATGGTCCATCAGGAATTCCGCCTGGTGCCGACCTTCACCGTCGCCGAGAACGTCGTCCTCGGCGCCGCCCCACGGGTCATCGACCAGGGCAGCATCGAGGCTTCGGTAGCAGACTTGGCGGCCCGCTTCGGCTTCGACGCCGAACCGGCCCGACCGGTCTGGCAACTCTCGATGGGAGAACGCCAGCGAGTCGAGATCCTCAAAGCGCTGTGGCGTGAAGCCAACGTCCTGATCCTCGACGAACCCACCGCTGTGCTCACGCCGCAGGAGGCGGTCGAACTCGGCGAGGTCCTCCGGCGCATGGTCGCCGAAGGCCGCTCGGTGATCTTCATCTCGCACAAGCTCGACGAAGTCGTGTCGTTCTGCGACGAGGCCACGGTGCTACGCGGCGGCGCAACCGTCGCAGCGTCGCTCCCCGTCGCCGAGGTCGACGCGTCCGAACTCGCGCAGCTCATGGTCGGCGATGTCGCCGTCGAACCGGTACCGGTTGCGGTCGCCATGCCGGGTGATCCGGCCCTTACCGTCGACGCGCTGTCGGTACGCGATGCCCGCGGTCTCCTCGCTGTCGACGATGTCTCGCTGGAGGTTCGCTCAGGTGAAATCGTCGGCATCGCCGGCGTCGCCGGCAACGGTCAGCGGGCCCTCACCGACGCCATCGCCGGCCTTGAGCCGGTCGAGTCCGGCACGATCACGGTCATGCAGCACGACGTCACCACGGCGCCGACTCAACGGCGATTCCAGGCCGGCCTCGCCTACGTCCCCGAGGATCGACTCGGCGTCGGACTCGCCCCGAAACTCCCGGTCACCGAGAACGCAATGATGCGGGCCTACCGCAAGCTGCGGCGCGGGCCGATGCTCGCCTGGGACGACGCCGGCCAAATCACCGACCAGATCATCCGTGAGTTCGAGGTCAAGATCGGTTCGAAAGACGCGCCGCTTGCCTCGCTCTCGGGTGGCAATCTCCAACGGCTGTTGCTCGGCCGGGAACTCACCGGCGAGCCCGACATCCTGGTTGCATCCCAGCCCACCCGAGGCCTCGACGTCGCCGGCGTTCGAGCGATCCAGCGCCTCATCGTTCAGCAGCGCGACAACGGCACCGGCGTGCTGATGGTCTCTGAGGACCTCGACGAACTCCTCGCCCTCGCCGACCGGATCCTCGTCATGGTCGAAGGTCGCATCGTCGGCGAGTTCGACCCCCGTGTCGCGACCCGCGCCAATATCGGCGCCGCCATGATCGGCGGGTCTGACCGCAGCACCCGGCCCGATACCGAAGAGGTGTCGTCGTGAAGCGGCTCGTGCTCGCTCGCCGCGAAACGCCGACGCGGGGCGGCCAGCCCCTCGCCTTCCTCGTCGGTCTCGTCTTCGCGCTCATCGTCGGCGCGATCCTGCTGTGGATCACCGGCGACCCAGTGCTCGATGTGTACGAGCGCATGTGGGACCGATCACTCGGCTCGCAGAACACCTGGAGCGACACGTTCAACAGGGCCGTACCGCTCGCTCTCGCCGGCCTCGCCGTGTCGATCGCAGCCACGATGGGCCTCTGGAACATCGGCGCCGAAGGCCAGATCATGTTCGGCGCCATCGCAGCGACGTTCGTCGGTCGCCTCCTGCCGGACGCCCCCGGCCTCGTCCTCATCGTGGCGATGCTGCTCGCCGCCGCCTTCGGCGGTGCGATCTGGTCGTTCGGCCCCGCCATCGCCCGGTCCGAAATCGGTGTGAGCGAGATCATCACCACCCTGATGCTCACCGAGGTTGCGTCTCGCTTGATCGTCTACCTCGAGCAGGGCCCCTGGAAGGATCCGAACGGCTTCGGCTTCCCTGGCGTCACCCCCCGTCCCGACCGAGCCGAACTCGGCACGCTCTGGGAACGCACCCACATCGGGGTCCTGATCGCCCTTGCGGTGATCATCGGCTTCGCGTGGTACCTCCGACGCAGCGTCTGGGGCTACGAGCTGCGCATCGCTGGCTCGTCGGAGAAGGCGGCCGCCTACGCCGGCATCTCGGTGCGACGCAAGGTCCTCGGGGTGCTGCTCGTCTCCGGCGCAGTCGCCGGTTTCGCCGGCGGTATCGAGCTACTCACCACCACCTCCGGCAAGCTCACCGTCCAGATCTCCAACGGCTACGGCTTCGCCGGCATCATCGTGGCGGCCCTTGCCCTCATGCGGCCCAGCAGTGTCGCCGCCGTGGCCCTCGCCTTCGGCGCACTCCAAGTCGGTGGGCAGGCGATCCAGACCAACCCGGGCGTCTCGCCGGCTGTCGCCACGATCCTGCAGGGCCTGGTGCTCTTCGGGGCGATCGGCGCCGCTGTCTTCTCGACCTACCGTCTCCGACTGGTCGACCGTCAGGTGGCAGAGTCGTGATCCTCGGCGTGACCTTCACCGAGGCCGGTGTGATCGGCCTGCTCGTCGCCACGGTCCAGTTCGGCACTCTGCTGTACCTTGCCGCCCTCGGTGAGATGATCTCGGAAAAGGCCGGTGTGCTCAACCTCGGGCTCGAGGGAATGATGGCGACCGGCGCAGCGATGGGCTTCATCGTCGGGGTGGAAACCGGAAGTCCCTGGCTCGGCCTGCTCGGCGGTGCGGTCGCCGGGGCGATCGTGTCGCTCATCCATGCCGCAGCCGCAGTCGGCCTCGGCGCCGACCAGGTCGTGAGCGGCCTTGCACTCACCTTCCTCGGGCTCGGCTTCGCCGACTTCATCGGCGACGGCTACACCGACGACGAACGACGGGCGCGGTTCGCTGATGTCGAGATCCCCGGACTCAACGACATCCCGTGGGTTGGGGAGGTCCTCTTCCGCCATTCGCCGGTGACCTACCTCGCCATCATCATCGGCGTTGCTACTTGGTTTGTTCTCAATCGCACCGCGGTCGGCCTCGGCCTGCGAGCAGTCGGCGAGACCGCATCCACCG
The DNA here is from genome assembly GCA_002729125.1 of Acidimicrobiaceae bacterium. Lineage (GTDB taxonomy): Bacteria > Actinomycetota > Acidimicrobiia > Acidimicrobiales > Aldehydirespiratoraceae > UBA11606. Next base: position 3,066 of record PBTQ01000027.1, read on the forward strand.
CCGACGCCGCCGGCCACTCGGTTGTGCGACTGCGCTTCGCTGCCGTCGCCACTGGCGGCGCACTCGCGGGGGCGAGCGGCGCCTACCTGACGACCTATCTCGTGGGCTCGTGGAGCCAGAACCTCACTGCCGGCCGGGGCTGGATCGCCGTCGCGCTCGTCATCTTCGGCGCGTGGCGGGTCGGCCGGGTCGCGATCGGTGCCCTGCTGTTCGGCTTGACACTTGCGCTCAAGAGTCGTCTCACGCTCTTCGACATCGAGATTTCGGGTCAGTTCGTCGACATGCTCCCGTTCTTGTTGACGATCGCCGTGCTCGTGGTGATCTCGTTCCGTGCGAGGAACCGCCCGTCACCGGCTCCTGCGGCAATCGGCATCGCCTATCGGCGAGAGGAACGCTGACATCCAGGTCTCGTATTGGGCCTCGTCCACCCAGTCGTTCGACGACGTCCGCTCGGCCGCCCAATGGGCCGCCGAAGCAGGCTGGCGTGGCGCCTGGTTGCCCGATCACTTCATGATGTCGGCCGACAACGACAATGGTCCGGGCCCGACCGAGGCCGAGATGAACCCCATGCTCGAAGGGTGGGTCACGCTCGGGGCACTCGCCGCATCGGTGCCTGATCTTCGCCTCGGTCTGATGGTCGGCGGCAACACCTACCGGCACCCCGGCGTCGTGGCGAACATGGCGCTCACGCTCGATCACATCTCCGGCGGTCGGGCTGTGCTCGGCCTGGGTGCCGGCTGGCAGACCAACGATCATCAGCGGCTCGGCATCGAGTTGCCGTCAGTCAAGGTCCGCTCCAACATGCTCGAAGAAGCGGCGGCGATGTGCCGTGCCGTGTTCGCCGGCGGCGGACAGCGGGTCGACTTTGCGGGTGAGCACTACACCCTCACCCAGATGCCGGTGCATCCGGCACCCGTCAACGGCACGATCCCGATCATGATCGGCGGTGCAGGCCACCAGCGCACATTGCGCACTGTCGCTCGGTCCGCTGACGAATGGAACGCCTGGGGTCGTCCCGACACGATCGCCGAGCACCTTGAGGTGTTGCGCTGTCACTGCGAGGCGGAGGGCCGCTCGTTCGACGATCTCCACCTGACCGCCGTCGGGCTGTTGATCCTTGTCGACGATTCGGAGACCGGCGCGACGCTCCGCGAGAGTCTCGCTCATCGGTCTGGGCTCATCGGTACGATCGACGAGCTGAAGGCTGTCATTGAGGAGTACCGAGCGGTCGGCGTCGATGAGTTGATCGTTCCCGACTTCGCGATCGCCGGGCCAAGCAAGCTTGACATTCTCCAGCGCTTTCAGGACGAGGTGCTCGCCTGATACACGCGGCGACGGCAAGTGTCGCGATGTGGAGGATTAGGCGTCGAGCGCCTTGTGGCGGGCCTCTTCGGCGCTGACCACCGGTGGTTCGGTGGACCAGGGGAAGTTGATCCACTGGTCGGTTCGCTTCCAGACGTATTCGCACTTCACCAGCGAGTGCGACTTCTCGTAGAGCACGGCGGAGCGCACCTCGCCGACCCGTTCGGCGCAGTGGTCGTACACCATCCTCAGGGTGTGGCCGGTATCGGCAACGTCGTCGGCAATGAGGATCTTGGCGCCGTCCATATCGACGAAGTCAACGTACGGCGGAAGCATGACCGGAACCGGAAGCCGCTCGTCGACGCCGGTGTAGTACTCGCAGTTCATGACGTAGATGTTCTTGACCGACATGGCGTAGCCGAGGGAGCCCGCGACGAGCAGCCCGCCTCGGGCGATGGCGAGAATCATCTCGGGCCGGTAGCCGTCGTCGGCGACCTGCTGGGCCAGTTCTCGCACGGCGTTGCCGTACATCGAGTAGTCGAGAATCTCGCGCTCGTTGCTCATCTCCGAGACGATAGCGGGCGCGCGTCGTGACATGATCAGGGTTCATGAGCTCTGACGACCCGATCCACGACGTCCTCGATCGCTGGCATCAACACCTCAAAGGTCAACTGCCAGGAGGTCTCGACGCGCTCCTGCACGAGGACTGTGTCTTCTTGTCGCCGGTGGTGTTCTCCCCTCAGCGAGGTCGGGAGATCTCGAAGCTGTACCTGTCGGCGGCAGCGAACGTTTTGCCCGGCGACGAGGCCGCTTCGAAGCCGGCGACGAACGACGATGAGCACGGGAAGTTCCGCTACACGAAGAAGATCGCCCAGGGCCACCACGCCATGCTCGAGTTCGAGACGATGGTCGGTGAGGTAACGGTCAACGGGGTCGACATCATCACGTGCGATGACGACGGCTGGATCACCGAGTTCAAGGTGATGATGCGTCCGCACAGGGCCCTCGACGCGGTCCGCGAACAGATGGCGGCGATGATGGAGAAGCTCTCAGCAGGCTGACCTGGGCGGCCCACGGTCGTACCCTTCGCCGCTTGCATTCGTGCGAGGATCACGCCATGCCCGTTCTTCGTGCCATGCAAGGCGACATCACGACGCTCGATGTCGACGTGATCGTGAATGCGGCGAACACGTCGCTCCTCGGCGGGGATGGCATCGACGGGGCGATCCATCGGGCTGCAGGGCCAGAGCTTCTGGAGTTCTGTCGAACGCTCGGCGGCTGCGAAACAGGTCAGGCGAAAACGACGCCTGGCTTCGACCTGCCCGCTCGCTGGGTGGTCCACACGGTCGGCCCTGTCTGGAGTGGCGGCGCTGCGGACGAACCCGAACAGTTGGCATCGTGCTATCGGGAGTCGCTCGCTCGAGCCGATGAGGTCGAGGCGGCCACGATTGTGTTCCCTGCGATCTCGACCGGCATCTATGGCTATCCAGCCGATCTGGCTGCAGCCATCGCGGTCGACGCCGTCCGAGCCGCCACGACCCGTGTCGACGAGATCATTTTCATCTGCTTCGACGAAGCGACGCTGTCGATCTACCGGGACCTGCTCGCGTAGGCTTCGCGCTGCGCACCGCCCCGGACGATGGAGCAGCGACGGTGACCGAACGACACATCCGTGACTTCTCGCTGGACTTCTTCTCGCTCTCGGGCAAGAAGGCGATCGTGACCGGCGGCAACCGAGGGCTGGGTCAGGCGTACGCGGTCGCCATGGCGAAGGCCGGCGCCGACCTGTACATCCCGACCGTCGCCGACGACGATGGCACCACCAACGAACTTATCGAAGCCGAAGGTCGCCGTTGTGAGATCGTCACCGCTGACCTCACCGTCACCGGAACGCCTGCCGAGGTGGTGCAGGGTTGTGTCGACACGTTCGGCGGGGTCGACATCGTCGTGAACAACGCCGGCATCGGGATCAATGTCGAGGACGTGCGGGAGTTCGATCGCAGCCGGTGGGATCCGATGGTGGCGGTGAATCTCACGGCTGCGTTCGAGATGAGTCACGCCGTTTCGTCGATGTTCATCGAACAGGGAAGCGGCAAGATCATCAATGTTTGCTCGATGTTTTCGTTCCTCGGTGGGCAACGCTCGCCGGCCTATGCCGCCACGAAGCACGGGATCGCCGGCCTGACCAAGGCCTACGCCGACGAATTTGGCCCGTTCGGCGCCCAGGTCAACGGCATTGCGCCCGGCTACTTCGCTACCGAACTCACCACCGAGACCCGCAAGGACCCCGTCTACAACAAGGCCGTGCTGGATCACATCCCCGCCGGCGAGTGGGGTCAGGTCCAAGACCTCATGGGCGCCTGTGTCTTTCTCGCCTCGGCGGCGTCCAACTACGTAAACGGTCACGTGCTCGCCGTCGACGGCGGCTACCTCGTCCGCTAACCACCCTTCCTTCCCTTCTTTCCTCCCCAGGAGTCCGCTATGACCCTCACCCGTGAAGCGATCGTCGACGGCCTGATCGGCCTACTCGGCGCCGACAAGGTCGACACCGACGAGCAGACGCTCAAGGAGAACAGTCTCGATCGCTACCGCAAGCTCGAGGACATCTTCGGCATTTACAACCTGCCGATCCCGGCGGCCGTGGTGCGCGTCACGAGCACCGAAGATGTGTCGAAGGCTCTTGCGTTCTGCAACGAGCACACCATCAACGTGGTGCCCAAGACCGGCGGCACCGCAACCGAAGGCGGTCTCGAGACGATCGCCGAGAACTCGATCGTCATTGACGGCAAGGCGATGAATCAGATCGTGTCGATCGACGAGTTCGACATGCAGGCCACCGTCCAGTGCGGCGTCAAGCTACAGGATCTCGAAGATCAGCTGCGTCCACTCGGGCTGACGACCGGCCACTCACCGCAGTCGAAGCCGATCGCCATGTACGGCGGTCTGGTCGCCACTCGTTCGATTGGTCAGTTCTCGACTCTCTATGGCGGCATCGAGGACATGGTGATGGGTCTCGAGGCGGTGCTGCCGTCGGGCGAGGTCGTGCGCATCAAGGACGTGCCCCGCAGAGCCGGTGGCCCCGACATCCGGCACATCCTGATCGGCAACGAGGGCGCCCTCGCCTACATCTCCGAGGTAACGGTCAAGCTCTTCGCTTTCTACCCGGACCACAACCATTTCCTGGGGTGGCGTCTCGACGAGATGAAGCCGGGGTTCGAGATCCTGCGGGACGTGATGGCGGCCGGGTACAAGCCTTCGGTCGCTCGTCTGTACGACGCCGAGGACGGTGCCCAGCACGGCTTCGATTCGTTCGCCCCCGATCAGTGCGTGCTGATCTTCACGACCGAAGGTCCCGCTGGTCTGTCCCAGGCGACCGCCGACGGCATCGTCGAGATTGTCGATGCCCGTCCTGAAGTGACCCGAGTCGACACCGAGATCATCCGTGACTGGTTCGCGCACCTGAACTGGGGTCCCGAGAAGCTCATTGAGGAACGGGAGTTCATCCGCGAACACATGCGGATGGGGTATACCACCGAGGTCTCGGGCAACTGGTCGGTCATCAACGAGATCTACGAGAACGGTATCCGTCGGGTGCGCGAGGAGTTCCCCCACGCCGCCGACGTCACGATGCTCGGAGGTCACTCGTCGCACAGCTACCAGACCGGCACGAACATGTATTTCGTGTACGACTACGACGTCGTCGACTGCACGATTGAAGAGGAGCGGGAGAAGTACCACGTCCCGCTCAATGCGATCTTCGTTGAAGAGGCGCTCAAGGCAGGCGGGTCGATGTGTCACCACCACGGCATCGGCAAGTACCGCGCCCCGTGGACCGCCGAAGAGCACGGCACGGCCTACCGCTTGATGCAAGGGCTCAAGAACGAGTTCGACCCCAACGGCATCATGAACCTCGGTACGATCTTCCCCGTCGAGAGCGACTGAGGCTGCGCAATGGCACACGGCATGGAGCGCTATGGCGCCCGTAAGTGGTTGCCGAATATCGTCAAGCGACTTGAGGAGGTGAGCAGGCTCCAGATCCTCGCAGCCGGCTTCTCCGCCGAGATGCTCGACGACGAACCCGAGGAACCCGGCTACGAGACGATCACCAAAGGCAAGGAGAGCAATCTGTGAGCGAAGCTCGTCCGCGAACACGGCGGCGCGTGGGAGCTTTACGACATGCACTCCGAGCGGACCGAACTCGAGAACCTCGCCGGCACGCACGGCGGCACCGAGGCCGATCTGATCGATCAGTACGAGGCCTGGGCTGCGACGGTGGGCGTCATCGACTGGGCGGACCTCGAAACTCAGCTCCCCGCCTCGTGGGGAATCGATGACCTACACGGCTAGGCCGACCGAACGCCGTATTCGGGACTTCGCCCTCGACTTCTTCTCGCTGGCCGGCAAGCGGGCGATCGTCATGGCTCGGACGAGGTGACCGACTAGCTTGCTGCGCCATGGCTGAGGATCGGTTCGTCATCGGGGTCGACGTAGGCACCCAGAGCGCCAAGGTGATGATCTTCGCCGCCGACGGTGGGGTCGTCGCCGAAGGGCACCAGGCCCTTCGTCCGCTCGAGATCCCCGCACCGAATCGGGCGGTCCATCCCGACGATGACCTCTGCTACGGGATCGTCGCCGCCATCCAAGAAGCAGTCGCCAGCTTTGTCGCCGCCGGGCACGATATCGCTTTCATCGAGGCGATGGGCATCTGCATCATCCGGTGTTGCCGGGCGCTCCTGCGGGCTGACGGCACCCTGGCCCATCCCGTCATCAACTGGATGGACGGACGCCTCGACCACCCCCATGCGCATGAGGATCAGTACGGCGAGGTCAGTCATGTCACCACCAGCTCCGGCTACGTCGGGCTGCGACTCACCGGCGAGCGGATCGACACGTCGGCCAACCTCATCGGCTGGTGGCCTGTCGACGACCTCGCCCACGACTGGTCCGACGATCCCGAACGCTGGGCATCCTGCAACCTTCGACGCAGCCAGGTCTTCGACCTCGTGCGACCCGGCGAACGGATCGGCGGGCTGACCGCTGAGGTGGCGGCGCTCCTCGGCCTGCCCGGAGGGCTCCCCGTCGTCGCGACCGCCCACGACAAGGCGGTCGAAGCCCTCGGATCCGGCGTCCTTGAACCCGGCTTCGGCCTGGTGTCGCTCGGCACCTACGTCGCTGCGATGACCCACGGTGTTCGACACGTTCCCGACGCCGAGTCGTTCTGGACCTTTCCCGCCTCGCTTCCCGGTCACCACCTCTTCGAATGCTGGGGGGTCCGACGCGGCATGTGGGGCATCAGTTGGTTCAGAGACGAGTTCGGCGCTGCAGCCATCGCCGACGCCGATGCCGCCGACGTGCCGGTGGAGGAGTTGCTCAACGCCGAGGCGGCGCAGGTGCCGGCCGGGTCCGACGGGCTGCTCACCGTGCACGACTGGGCGGCACCGCCGCAGGCCCCGTTCCGCAGGGGCGCACTGATCGGTTTCGACGGCCGCCACACCCGAGGCCACATCTACCGGTCGATGCTCGAAGGCATCGCCCTTCGGCTCAAGACCCACATGGATCCGATGGCCGTTGAGCTCGGTCAGCCGTTCACCGAGTTGATCGTCAGCGGTGGTGGCGCCAACAGCGACGTCATGATGCAAATCCTCGCTGACACCCATGGCGTTCCTGCGACCCGTAATCGGGTCCGGTCCTCGGCTGCTATCGGATGCGCCGTCAACGCCGGGATGTACGCCGGGATCTGGTCATCGCCGGAGGACGCCGCCGCCGTGCTTGTCCAACGCGACGACACGTTCGAGCCGGTGCCCGAACACACGGCGCTCTATACCCGACTGGCGAAAATCGAGGCGAGCATCCACGAGCACCTCGATCCGGTGACGCAAGCGCTCGCCGAACTCGACGTCGAGTAGTCGGAGACCGGTTCCCGTTAGTGCGTTCGGCGCCGCGCAGCGCAGGTGTCGAGCGCTGCGTCGTACTCGGTGGCCCGCGAACCGTTTAGCACTGCCTCGCGCAGCAGGTCGGCCTGGCTCGGTGGCGCGAGCCC
>PBTQ01000006.1 GCA_002729125.1 Acidimicrobiaceae bacterium
CAAGCCGGTGCACGAGCCGATGCAGACCGGCATCAAGTCGATCGACTCGCTCATCCCGGTCGGCCGTGGCCAGCGAGAGTTGATCATCGGCGACCGCAAGACCGGCAAGACCACCATTGCGCTCGACACGATCCTGAACCAGAAGGGTTTGGGCGTGAAGTGCATCTATGTTGCAATCGGCCAGAAGGCCTCGACCGTCGCTCAGTCAGTCGCCACGCTCGAAGAGCTCGGGGCCATGGAGTACACCACCGTCGTGGTCGCCCCTGCTTCCGACCCGGCACCGTTCAAGTACCTGGCTCCCTACGGCGGTTGCGCTATGGGCCAGCACTGGATGGAGAACGGCGAGCACTCGCTCATCGTCTACGACGACCTCTCCAAGCAGGCGGAGGCCTACCGTCAGGTGTCGTTGCTGCTGCGTCGGCCGCCGGGCCGTGAGGCCTTCCCCGGCGACGTGTTCTACCTGCATTCGCGTCTGCTCGAGCGGGCCGCCAAGCTCTCCGACGGGCTCGGTGCCGGTTCGCTCACGGCACTCCCGATCATCGAGACCAAGGCCGGCGACGTGTCTGCGTTCATTCCCACCAACGTGATCTCGATCACCGACGGCCAGATTTTCCTCCAGGACGACCTGTTCAAGTCGGGTATCCGCCCCGCCGTTGACGTGGGCATCTCGGTGTCCCGAGTTGGTTCGGCTGCGCAGGTCAAGGCCATGAAGACAGCCACCGGCACGCTGAAGGGTGACCTGCAGCAGTTCCGTGAGCTTGAGGCGTTCGCCGCCTTTGGTTCCGATCTCGATGCGGTCTCCAAGGCCCAGCTCGAGCGTGGCTACCGCCTGACGGAGCTCCTCAAGCAGGGCGTGAACAGCCCGTACCCGGTCGACGAGCAGACCGTGTCGATCTATGCCGGCACCCGCGGCTATCTCGATGCCCTTCCCGTCGAGGATGTGCTGCGCTTCGAGGCTGAACTCCTCGAGTGGTTCCGCACTCGCCACGCCGACATCATGAGCTCGATCAAGAACGACGGTGTCATCCCCGACGAGGGCGCCTTCGAAGCTGGTATCAAGGCCTTCGCCGAGCAGTTCCAGACCTCCGATGGTTCTGGCGCCGAGCCCGACGCCGAGGCCCAGGGCGATGCCCAGGCCGAGCTGGTCGACTCCGACACCACCCTGCCCGAAGAAGACATCACCCGCGACGAGGACTGAGGTAACTCATGCCGGGAGGTAAGGAACGCGAGCTCCGTCGCAGGATCTCCAGCGTTCAATCCACCAAGAAGATCACCCGAGCTATGGAGCTCATCGCTGCCACCCGTGTGGTGAAGGCAATGCAGCGCGCCGATGCGGCGCGTCCCTACTCTCGGCAAATCACCTCGGTCATCGAGAACCTGGCCGCCGGCGGTGCCGAAACCAACCACCCGTTGCTGCGCCAAGCCGACGAGGTCAAGAAGGTCGGCTTCATCGTCATGGCCGGCGACCGCGGTCTGGCCGGTGCCTACAACACCAACCCGATTCGTGCTGCCGAGCGGCAGCTCCAGGGCCACCGCACCGAGGGTAAAGATTACGCTTTGTTCTGTGTCGGCAAGAAGGCAGCGGCCTACTTCGCCTTCCGCAACTATCGGGTCGACTACGACTACCAAGGCTTCACTGACAACCCGTCGTACGAAGACGCCCGCCGGATCGCCGACGATGTCGCAGCGGCATTCATCAATGGCGAAATTGACGAGGTCGAACTCATCTACACCGAATTCATCTCGATGGGTACCCAGCGGGTGTCGGTCCGCCGTTTCCTGCCGCTTGAGGACACCGCCGTGATGGCCGAGTCCGGCGGGGGCGATGCGGAGGCCGCAGCCAGCTTCGAGTTCGAGCCGTCGCCCGACTCGGTGCTCGAAGCACTGCTTCCTCGCTACATCGAGGCCCGCCTCTTCGGTGCGTTGCTCGATTGTGCGGCGTCAGAGCATGCCAACCGCCAGCGGGCGATGAAATCGGCCACCGACAACGCCGAAGAGCTGATCACCAAGCTCAGCCGTCAGATGAACGCTGCTCGTCAGGCCGCGATCACCACCGAGATCATGGAGATCGTCGGTGGTGCCGAGGCGCTCGACGAGGGCGGTGATGGTGCTCAGGCGGTTGATCTCGAGGGCATGTTCGCCCAGATCGGCGCAGCGCCTGAGTCCGCCACCGCTTCCGACCCCACGAACGAGGGCTGACCCACCCGGGCCGGTCCACCAAAGATCCACACCACACCACTCCTCCCAGGAGCACATACCCATGACTGTCACCGAGAACGACCTCAAGAATGGCCGCATTGTCGGCATCGCCGGCCCCGTGGTCGACGTCGAGTTCCCGGCGGGCGCCCTGCCCGAAATCAACACCCAGCTCGAGTTCGACATCATGGTCGAGGGCGAAGCGGTAAACGTTCCGGCTGAGGTTGCTCAGCAGATCGGCGACAACCGCGTTCGTGCCATCGCCATGAAGCCGACCGACGGCCTCGTCCGTGGCGCCCCGGTGGTCAACACCGGCCACGGCGTGCAGGCTCCCGTCGGCGACGGCACTCTCGGCCACATCTGGAACGTGATGGGCGACTGCCTCGACGCGCCCGAGCACGGGACCCCCGAGCGCTGGAACATCCACCGCTCGGCCCCGTCGTTCGACTCGCTCGAGCCCTCCGCCAAGATGTTCGAGACCGGCGTGAAGGTCATCGACCTCCTCACCCCCTACAAGGAGGGTGGCAAGATCGGTCTGTTCGGTGGCGCCGGTGTGGGCAAGACCGTTCTGATCACCGAGATGATCACCCGTGTGGCTTCTAACCACGGCGGTGTGTCCGTGTTCGCCGGTGTGGGCGAGCGCACCCGTGAGGGCACCGACCTCTTCATCGAGATGGGCGAGACCGTCATGGGCGACGGCGAGACCTCCGTGCTCGACAAGGCCGCGCTCGTCTTCGGTCAGATGGACGAGCCCCCGGGGGTGCGCCTGCGCGTTGCCCTATCGGGCGTGACCATGGCCGAGTACTTCCGCGACGTCCAGAACCAGGACGTGCTGTTGTTCATCGACAACATCTTCCGCTTCGTGCAGGCCGGTTCGGAGGTGTCCACCCTCCTCGGTCGTATGCCCTCCGCCGTGGGCTACCAGCCCACCCTTGCTGACGAAATGGGCGAGCTGCAGGAGCGCATCACCTCGACTCGAGGCAAGTCGATCACCTCGCTCCAGGCCGTGTACGTGCCTGCTGACGACTACACCGACCCGGCGCCGTTCACGTCGTTCACCCACTTCGACGGCACGACCGAGCTGTCCCGCGACATCGCGGCGCTCGGCATTTATCCGGCCGTGGATCCGCTGGCGTCGTCGTCGACGATCCTCGACCCGCTGGTCGTCGGTGACCGTCACTACCAGACGGCCCGTCGGGTGCAGGAGGTCCTCCAGCGGTACAAGGAGCTGCAGGACATCATCGCCATTCTTGGTCTTGACGAGCTGTCCGAAGAGGACCGCATCACCGTCGACCGGGCCCGCAAGGTCCAGCGGTTCCTGTCGCAGCCGATGTTCGTCGCCAAGGCGTTCACCGGTCAGGACGGTGTGTTCACGCCCGTCGCAGAGACCATCGATTCCTTCGAGTCGTTGCTCAACGGCGATCTCGACCACCTGCCCGAGCAGGCCTTCTACATGATCGGTGGCGCCGAGGAAGCCGAGCGCAAGGCCGCCGAGCTCCAGGCTGAGTCCTGATCGGCTGATCGGAACACTCCGAGAACAGAGGAACCATGCTCAACGTCCAGGTTGTCTCTCCCGAATCGGTGTCGTACACCGGTAAGGCTTCGATGGTCGTCGCTCGCACCGTCGAGGGTGGCGACATTGCCTTCCAGCCCGGTCACATCCCGTTCATCGGGATTCTCCAGGTGTGGTCGGTCGTCATCGTCAAAGAGGACGGATCGCGCGACTCGTTCGCCGTGCACCGCGGCTTCGTCCAGGTCAGTGACACCGACATCACGATCCTGTCCGACGTGTCCGAGGCCAAAGACGAGATCGACGTCGTCCGGGCTGAGCGGGCCCTTGCTGAAGCGGCACAGGCCCTCTCGGCTGACGCCGGCGATGCAGATGCGGCCTACGACAAGGCCCGTGCCGAGGTGCGGATCCGGGTGGCGGCCGGCGAATAGTCTCGCCTGATCATCGATATCACGGAGCGACCCGGGCCTCGAGGTCCGGGTCGTTTGCACTCAGCCCGCAGATGGCGGATCGGTGAGGCGCACTACGCCGAGGACGTCGCCCACTTTGAGAAGCTGAATGGGATCTCGGCGATGCCGGTCGCTCCAGTGCCCTCGATGGCGAGGAGCGATCCAGGTCGGACGCCATCTCGGCCCGGTGTCGCAGGTCGGCCGTGTTCGTCGCCGATCGTCGTCACGAACAATGTTCTGCGGTCTTCGCCGCCGAACGCCGGCATTGATGGCTTCTCGAGCGGTACGTCGATCCGGTCAGTGACCGTGCCGTTGGGGTCGATGCGGGTTATGCACCAGCCGGTGACTGAGGCCGACCAGTAACCGCCCTCGGTGTCGAGACAGGCTCCGTCGGGGCGACCGGGGGCGTCGGCGTAGTCAAAAAAGGTTCGTTCGTTGCGCCAGGTGCCGTTGGTTACGTCGTAGTCGGCGACGATGATCCGGGCGGTGAAGGTGTCGGCCCAGTAGACGAGTCCTCGTTGGGCGTCGAAGGCAAGGCCGTTGGGGATCCCGATGCCGGTGCGCAGGGCCGTGACCTGCTCGTCGACCCGATAGAGCGCCCCGGTCGTGCGTCCAGCGTCGGCGTCCTCGTACATCGTGCCGAGGACGAAACGCCCGGCCGGGTCGACCCGGCCGTCGTTGCTGCGGTTGCCGGTGCCGTCGGGCTCGAGTCGATGCAGCGGTCGGCGGTTGCCGACATCGGCCCAGTCGACCTCGTAGAGCGCATTCTCGATGGCGAATACGAGCACACCCGGCCGATCGGTCAGGGCAATCGTTCCGACTCGCCCCGGAAGGCCACGTGTGTCGTCCAGGCCGCTTGCGGGATCGAAGCGGTGCACGACACAGGCCTCAATGTCGGTCCAGTAGAGCGCCTGGTCGAGCTCGGACCACACGGGACATTCGCCGAGACGTGCGGGGGTATCGATGGCGACACTGACAGTGCTCACGGGACGACGCTTTTGGCCACGTCGGCCTCGCAGGTGACGCAGCGGTGGACCTCGACGGGGTGGCCAGGTCCTACAAGGAGTGTCGTGGTGCGCATCGGGAGTATCCAACCTTGCCCTTCTCACTGCGGCGGGTGGGGCAGGCCCTTGGTCGCTTGGTTCAGTACTCGATGTCGGAGTACTCGCTGACCTTCTCCAGTCGGTGGCGAGCCGTCACCTGGCGGACCGTTCCCGACTTTGATCGCATCACGAGCGATTCGGTCGTGGCGCCCTGACTGTCGAAGTGCACGCCGGTGAGCAGATCGCCGTCGGTGATGCCGGTGGCGGCGAAGAAGCAGTCGTCACTCTGAATGAGGTCGTTGACGGTGAGGATGCGGTCGAGGTCGTAGCCCTGGTCGATCGCCTGCTGACGCTCGCGATCGTTGCGGGGCCAGAGCCGTCCGAGCTGCTCGCCCCCCATGCACTTGAGTGCAGCGGCGGTGATCACACCCTCGGGCGTGCCACCGATGCCGATGAGAATGTCGGCGCCGGCGTCGGGCCAGGCGGTCGAGATGGCGCCAGCGACATCGCCGTCGGGGATGAGTCGGATCCGGGCGCCGGCCTCGCGCACCTCGCGGATATGGTCGGCGTGTCGGTCGCGGTCGAGGATGACGACAGTGAGATCCTGTACCTCCTCACCCTTGGCCTTGGCCACATTGTGGAGGTTCTCGGTGATCGATGCGTCGAGGCTGATCGCCCCCTTTGCTTCGGGGCCGACCGCTATCTTCTCCATGTACATGCACGGACCAGGGTCGTACATGGTGCCCCGGGGCGACACGGCGATGACGGCCAGCGCGTTGCCCCGACCGAGGGCGGTCAGGGTCGTACCGTCGATCGGGTCGACGGCGATGTCGGTCTCGGCGTCGGTGCCATCACCGATGCGCTCTCCGTTGTAGAGCATCGGCGCCTCATCTTTTTCGCCTTCGCCGATGACGACCACGCCGTCCATCGACACGGATCGGAGCATGAGGCGCATGGCATCGACAGCGGCGCCGTCGGCCCCATCCTTGTCACCCCGGCCCATCCAGCGGGAGGCGGCCATCGCCGCCGACTCGGTAACTCGGACTAGCTCGAGTGCGAGGTTGCGGTCCGGCATGATGGGAGCGTTCGCCATGTCCCGGACGGTAGTCGAATCGGATGGTGAGGGCTGCCCAGTGAACGTGCAAACATGGCGTCGTGCCCTCGTTTTCCAACCTGTTCCGCCGCACTGAGTCCGACGACAATCCCGACTCGGTCGACGACGAGGAGGATCTGGTCGATGACGCTGACAGCGAGTGGCTGGCCTACGAACTGCACGAGTGGGCGTCGGAGGCCCGGGCGATGCTGGCCCAACTGTTGATCGCTGACCAGGTGCCGCACTCGTGGCAAGGCACTACCTTGCTGGCGCACGAGTCGGTCGAGGAAACCGTCGACGCGTTGATCGAGGAGGTCGAGTCGGCCGAGAACACCGACCTCGACCCCGACAAGGAGCAAGTCGCCTTCGAGATGGAGGGCTGGTCCGGTGAGCTCCAGGCTGCTTTGGCCGAGCGACTCGACGCTGCAGCAGCACCTCACGAGTTCGATGCCGATGGTGACCTTGTCGTGCACGAGGAGGACGAGGAGCAGGTCGAGATGGTGATCGAGGATCTGCTCGCCCGTGCGGCAGAAGAGGGCTTGGAGGAACTCGACGGTCTTGAGGTGAACGATCTGCTGTCCAACATGTTCACCGCCACTGATCGGTTGCGGCGCAACGTTCACGATGGCCCCGCCGTTTTGGCCGTCGTCGATCACGGGCGCCGCATCGCCGGCGTCGCCACCCCCTTCGGTTTCGGAGCGCCGCAGTGGTCGGCGCTGCGCCAACGTTGCGAAGAACTGATTGAACTGCTCGAGGCCGACGACAGCGAGGATGAGGACATTGTCGATCTCGCTCGTCGGATGCGGGATTCGCTCCAACGCGTGATCTGACGCCGAACGAGGAGTAGGCGTCGTCGGACTCCTACGCTTGGCAATTGAATGTTGTTGGCAGAACTCGAGGTGTTCCACTCGCGTCCGATCGCACCCACCCGACGGGTCGCGCTCGGCAATATGTTGCTGCCGTGTGACCCCGGACCTGGCGTTGGTGGCGTGCTCCTCGGTGCTGTCGCAGCTCGTTTCACGCCAGAGCTCGATCCCGAACTCATCCCGGATCTGGTGTCGCTGACCCACGAAGTCGAGGCCGGTCGTCGGATCCCTCAGCCGCGTCTGCGGCACCGTCTTCAGGAAGACCGCATCGGCCTCACCCGAAGCGCGCATCGGCTCTTTCGTCACGATGAGGATGGCGAGTTGAGTCTGTCGTTCGCAGAGGAGCGCGGCCTGCCCGGGCAGATGGTTCTCGGCGCGATCTATGCCGTCCAGTCGTTGCCGTTGGCCCTTCGCGGTGCGGTGCTGTCGTCGATCCGTCGCGGCATCTCGTGGAACGGCGACATCGGGCCGGCGTTGCTCGTGTGCCTCTCCGGCCGCGGCTCGGGTTCGCTACAGGCCGATGCGCTCGCCGATCCCGTCGGGTGGGCGTTGCGGACCCTTGGTTTCGACCTCGACGCCGGTCCGCCCGAGCGGTCCGCCATCCAGCGATCGTTCCGTCAGAGCCTGATCGAAGCCCACCCGGATCACGGTGGTGCCGACGATGAAGCGGCGCAGCGGATCGCCGACATCACCGAGGCCCGGCGTATTCTTTTGGCCTTGTGAGCGTACCGGCTGGCTTTCTGTTGACGCACGGTGCCGGTGGTGGCGCCGACCATCGCCTCCTCGCGGCACTCGAGGACCAGCTTGATATTCCGGTTCGTCGTATGGAGTTCCCGTACCGCGCCGAGGGCCGCAAGGCACCCGATCGGGCCCCCAAGCTGATTGCGTCGGTGATCGAGGA
>PBTQ01000028.1 GCA_002729125.1 Acidimicrobiaceae bacterium
CGGCCACCCTTCCGGTTCGAGTTCGGGGGGCAAGAGCGGATCCGTGACGAGATGGCGAAGAGCGGAGGCAGCAAGGACAAAGCCGTCGGCGAGTCGGTCGGGGGTGGTTCGTGCAGCACCTGTCTCCTCGAGTTCGGCAATCAGGTCGGCCGCGCGACCCGCCCACCCAACGAGGTCGCACAGCGACGCCAGCACCGAAGCGGGATCCTCGGTCGGCAACGCGACATACGACTCGGTCTGGGCCGCAACGACCGCCCGAGCGTTCGGCAGGCGATCCGGCGCGACGTTCGCCGGGCGCATCCACACACCGTCTCGCCGTTCCCACAATCCGAGATGGCCGGCTGCGCGACGCAGCGCTGCCCGATCAGTCGACGAGCGGGCGCCTGGCGGTACGACGTAGACCTCCCACGTGCCGTCCCACGGGTGCACGACCGGATGCAGACCAGCCTCTTGGCGGAGGTGTCGGGCGAGAAGGTCCCCGTCGAGTTCGTACCGCCCACCATCGAGATGACGCAGCTCCCCCTTCTCGACCATTCGCGACAGCGCGGTTCGGGTCGTGCCGGCCTGGATCCCGAACTCGCCGGCGAAGGCGACCAACAGTCGGCCTGGAAGGCGCGGCGGGACCGTACCGAGCAGAGTCGATGCGATCACGCTCCGAGCGGAGAGGTCGGCCACGTCAGCGGGCGAGGATGCGGAAGAACGACCAGTAACCGCGCTGGGTCATGCCGGGCACGACATAGCCGTCTTCGACGAGGGCACGGTGCAGCTTGTGAAGGTTGCTCATCGGTATGCCGGAGTCGACGTGGTGCGCCAGATGGAAGCCGATGCCCTGGGAGAGAAAGACGTGCTTCGACAAAAAGCCCTGATGGATGTCGTGCGTGGTGAGTCGGCGATCACTCGAGCGGGTCATGCCCCCATGCTCGGCGAGCGCCCGCAAACGATTGAAGACACGAAAGTAAGTACCCCAGGGAAGCAGCCAAAAGAAAAGGTAGAAGAGGGGCTGACCCAGCAGCGCAAAGACCGTGAACACGAAGACTTGGCCACTCAGGTACCGCATGGCCCGAATCCGTCGGCCTTTCTTGAACAACCCCTTGAAGGCCGGCTTGAGGTTCTTGTACCCCGAGACGCCGACTGTGTCGCGAACGAGTTTGCGGCGCAGCGACGCCTTCGAGACCGGATAGCGGGCGTAGAGGAGAAAGTCAGGTTCCTTCTCACCGAACTCGTCGCGATGGTGTTGCGTGTGGGAGAGCCGATACCCGTCGCTGCCATCACCGAACACAAGCCATCCGATTAGCTTCTCACCGATCCAGTCGTTCCATCGCTTGTCGGAGAACAACAGCCGGTGCGCGGCCTCGTGATTGAGGGTCAGCGCCCGCTGGAACCACGACCCCATCGCAACGAACATGAGGACATAGGTCGCAGCTGCGGGGACGAGAGCCCAGTCACCGGCGAGGACGGCAAGCCCGCAAAACAGGAACGGGAGCGAAAGTGTGAATACCACGTGGAAGGCATTCGTCGCATTGGAAATGCGGCGGAGCTCGGCGCGGAACTCCGGACGGGGGCGACCGTCGGGGCGCAGCCGCTCCGAGCCTGCGAACGGCGAGAGACCAGGCAGTTGGGACGACAGTCCGCCAGTGAAGTGGGCGACCTTGTCATCATGCCTCATCTCCGGCGACAGCGTGGCTGCCATCGACAGAGGCCCAGTGGAGGAGAAGCTCTCGGCCATGATGTGATGTTACACATGACGCGACACGTAGGACAGTCGTGTAACGATGAGGGTTCCGTCACCGGCTCTGGGAGCGTCACAAGGCCGGATCAAAAGCACGCCGCGGCGCCTGCGCATGGTTGGCCAAACGCCATGCCGTCGTATCCTCAACTCTCGTGAGTTCGATCGATTCCAGCGGAACCATTGGCTATCTCGGGCCGCGCGGTACCTTCACTGAGCAGGCGCTGTGTGGCCAGGCCGATCTGGCAGCCCTCAACCTTCGGCCTCACGGGTCGATCGTCGAGGTCCTTCGTGCCGCTGAGCGCGGTGCCGTCACCTATGGGTTTGCGGCAATCGAGAACATGATCGAGGGGTCGGTCAACGCCACGCTCGACACCTTGGCGTTCGATGCCGAGGAGTTGCTGATCCAGCGCGAAGTGGTGATGAACATCAGCCTCAACCTGTTGGTGCACCCAGGCGTTGCGCTCAGCGATATCGCTCACGTGCGGTCGTATCCGGTCGCCTACGCCCAGTGCCGTCGCTATCTCGCCGACCAACTCGGCCATGCGGCAATTGAGGCCACCAACTCGACCGCTGATGCCGCACGCGAGTTGGCCGAGAGCGGGCGCCGCGACACCGCAGCGATCGCTCCGAAGCGGGCCGGTGAGGTCTACGACCTGGAGGTGCTCGCCACCGACATTGAGGACCATCCCGAGAACCAGACCCGCTTCGTGTTGGTCGGCCGCGATGGCATCACCGCCCCATCAGGCCATGACAAGACCTCGATCCTCATCTACCAGCGCGAGGACGCACCGGGTTCGTTGGTCGGGATCCTGCAGGAGTTCGCTGCACGATCGATCAACCTCACCCGTCTGGAATCGCGTCCGACCCGAAAGGGGCTGGGCGACTACTGCTTCTTGATCGATTGCGAAGGTCACATCAGCGACGAGGTCGTCGGCGATGCTCTGCGCAACATCCACATGAAGCAGGGCAACGTGAAGTTTCTCGGCTCCTACCCATCGGCCTACGGGTCCGCCGAGATCCGGGAGGCCAACCGGGACGGCGTGTCGTCGGCCGATACGTGGTTGGCCGACATCCGTAGCCGGATTCGCTGACCCGACCATCAGGCCTTGCGGATTGACGAGTCGGGCGTACCGGGCTCAGCGCCAGCCGCCGTACCCGGCACGGCTCGTCCAGGGCCTGCCGGCGAAACGCCATCGAGACAGCGACTCGGGCTCGGTGGCCGCTGACGGGCGAGGCCACAGGGCCTCGTAGGCCACCAAGATGGCGGCCATCTCCTCGTCGGTCGGCTGCGGATCGATGTCAAGGGCCATGGCTACAGCGGGACGTTCCCGTGTTTGCGATCCGGGATTTCTTCACGCTTCGACTCGAGGAGTCGCATGCCAGCAATCAGCTTGCGTCGGGTTTGTGAGGGCTCGATAACGTCGTCGACATACCCCCGCTCGGCTGCGAGGTAAGGGTTGGCAAGACGCTGGGTGTAGTCCTCCACCAGCTCGACCCGACGGGCCTCAGGATCGGCGGCGTCAGCGAGTTCGCGCCGGTAGACGATCTCGACCGCGCCCTGTGGTCCCATCACAGCGATCTCCGCCGACGGCCACGCCAGCGAGATGTCACAGCCGACCCCTTTGGAATCCATCACGACGTAGGCACCGCCGTAGGCCTTGCGGGTGATGACCTGCATGCGCGGCACGGTGGCCTCGCAGTAGGCGTAGAGGAGTTTCGCGCCGTGGCGGATGATGCCGCCGTACTCCTGGTCGACGCCGGGGAGGAAGCCGGGCACATCGACAAAGGTGATCAGCGGGATGTTGAACGCATCACAGGTCCGAACGAAGCGGGCGGCCTTCTCCGACGACTCGATATCGAGCACACCGGCCAGCATCATCGGCTGGTTGCCCACCACACCGACGGCACGGCCGTCGAGGCGAGCAAAACCACACACGATGCTCTTACCCCACGAGGCGTGGTACTCCATAAAGTCGCCGTCGTCGACGACGTGGCCGATCACGGCCTTCATGTCGTAGGGGACGTTGGGACTGTCGGGCAGGATCGTGTCGAGTTCGGGGCACAGGCGATCGGGGTCGTCGCCTGATTCGAGCAGCGGGGCGACCTCAAGGTTGTTGGACGGCAGGAAGGACAGCAGATCCTTGACCTGATCGAGGACTTCTACCTCGCTGTTGGCGACATAGGTGGCCACGCCCGACTTCGAGCTGTGCGAACCGGCACCACCGAGTTCCTCGAGGGTGACCTCCTCACCCGTCACCGTCTTCACGACGTCAGGGCCGGTGATGAACATGTGCGACTTCTCTCGCACCATAAAGATGAAGTCGGTCATCGCCGGGCTGTACACGGCGCCACCGGCGCACGGGCCGAGGATCACCGAGATCTGCGGAATGACTCCCGACGCCTGAACATTGCGATAGAAGATGCCGCCGTAGCCATCGAGGCTGACCACGCCTTCCTGGATGCGGGCGCCAGCACCGTCGTTGAGCCCGATCATGGGCGCGCCGGTTGCGAGCGCGAGATCCATCACCTTGTGGAGTTTCTCGGCGAACACCTCGCCGAGGGCGCCGCCCATGACGGTGAAATCCTGGGAGAAGACGAAAACCTTGCGCCCGTCGACTGTGCCCCAACCGGTGATGACTCCGTCGGTGTAGGGCCGCTCGTCGAGGCCGGCCTCGTGGGCCCGGTGTCGGGCGAGCATGTCGAGTTCGTGGAACGAGCCCGGGTCGAGCAGATACTCGATGCGCGCACGGGCGAGCATCTTGCCCTTGTCGTGCTGGCGCTGGACGGAGCGCTCGGAGCCGGCATGGAGCGCGGACTCCTTGCGGGCTCGCAGATCATCGACCTTGGCTTGCATTGAGGAATCAACCACAGCGCGACCCTAGTCCGGAGGCCCAGTGGTGACGATCTCAAAGACGGCATCGGTGTCCGGTAATGCAGGCCACGCGTGGATCGCCCAGGTCGCGGTCTCACGGGGGTAGTCGGCGACCGGTTCGCCCGGGGTGGTGGACAGTGCGATGTCGAAGCCATCGAGGCCACTGCGCTCCGCAACGACGGTCTCGATGAGCTGGTCGTAGCGGCCGGCGTCCATCTCGTCCGGGGAGACCCCCTCGTAACAACTCGCCCTTCGGAGCGACTTGTGGGCGTCGCCGCGCGCCGCGAACCAGTACAGCGGGCGGTCGCCCTGTGGCGATCGAGGTCCGAGAAGCACGTCGTCAACGACAACGTGCGCGCCGCGATGCTGCACCGTCTCCCCGGCAAGGAGCGCCGCGAGTACCGGGACACTCTCGTCGAGCATCTCGCCTCGGACGCGGGGGTCGATGACCTCGTCAAACTTCGACAACTCGCCACTGGTGTCGACGCCGAGCCCGAACCCCAGGGTGAGACGGCCCTTCGACATGACATCGATGGGCACGATCTCGCGAGCGAGCTTGATCAGGCGGCGCCGCCGATCGGTGTGATCATCGGGCCGAGTCACAGCCGCTCCGTTGCGGCGGCGAGCGCGCCGAGCATCACCCACGGGTCGAGAACCTCGGCAGTCTCTGACGCAATGTTTGATCCCACAGGAAGAGCCCGTCCCATCCGTGCGCCTCGGCAGCTCGGGCAGTGGCAAGAAGCCGCTCGGGATCGGCGAACCGTCCGACCGGAGCGAGGAACACGGCGCGGCGCATACTGCACAGTAACTAGGGTCGGCGCATGACCTCCGAACTCCGCCGTGTGTGCGTCTTCTGCGCCTCTTCCCCCAGCAGCGATCCTGCCGTCAGCAAGGCCACCGTTGCCCTCGGCCGGTTGCTTGCCGAGCGCGAGATCGAACTCGTCTACGGCGGTGGCGCCGTCGGTTTGATGGGACTCGTCGCCGACACTGTCCTCGAGGCGGGTGGAACCGTCACGGGCGTGATCCCGACCGGACTCTTCTCCGAGGAGATCGGCCATCAGGGGCTCACCACGCTGGAGGAGGTCGACACGATGCACGAGCGCAAGTCACGGATGTATGAACACGCCGATGCCTTTATTGCCTTGCCGGGCGGGTTCGGCACGCTGGAGGAGGTCGCCGAGGTCCTGACCTGGAACCAGATCGGCCTCCTTGCCAAGCCAGTCGGCGTGCTCGACGTCGGCGGTTTCTGGCAGCCGCTCCTTCGCCTCTTCGACACCATGGTCGACAAAACGATACTGAAGGCGCAGAGCCGGACGCTGCTCCTCGACGATCCCGACCCGGGATCGCTGCTCGACCGACTGGAAGCGACGACGGTCGTGCACGAACCCAAATGGATCGGCGAGGAGCCCACATGACCGATACCGCGGCACCGATCACACGATCCGAACGGATCACCAATCTCGACACCGTTCGTGGCATCGCCACGCTCGGCATCCTCGTGATGAACGCCGTGTCGTTCGGGTTACCGCAGCCGGCGTACTTCAACCTCGACTACGCCGGCTCCGACACCGCCCTCGACTGGATTGTGGGGGTCCTCAGCGAGGTGTTCGTCGATCAGAAGACGATGGCGATGTTCTCGATGCTGTTCGGCGCCGGCATCGTCGTCTTCGCCGATCGAGCTGCGGCCAAAGGCCGCCGGGCGAACTGGCTCAGCCTGTGGCGCAACACCCTCCTTCTGGGGATCGGTCTCGTGCATGCCGCCTTCTGGTTCGGCGACGTGCTCATGCTATACGCGGTCTGCTCGCCGGTGTTATTGCTCCTGCGTACTCGTTCGGCCCGGACCCTCTTCATCGCCGGCGGCGTCTGTATCGCGCTCTCTGCGTTGACAATGGCCGCAGTCCAAGGCGAGATCGAGGCAGCTGACCTCGGCGAGTACTGGGTTGACGAGAACACGGCAATGGGTGAGGACGTCGGGTTCGCCTTCATCGTCGACTTCGGCATGCGGGCCCTCGGTGCGATGTTGATCGGGGTCGGCCTCTTCCGCGCCGACATCATCCAGGGTCGACGGCCTGCCGAGTTCTACCGGCACCTCGCCGCAAGGTCGTTCGGGATCGGCATGCCGCTCTCGATCCTGGGTGTCGCGATTCACCTCGCCAACGACTGGAGCCCCAATGTCGCCCTCGTCGGCGCCGTACCGAACATCCTCGCCACCGTGCCCATGTCGATCGGCTACATCGCGCTGATCACCCTGTGGAACCAGCGCGACGACACCCGGCTGCACGAACGAGTGCGAGCCGTCGGACGCATGGCACTCACCAACTACCTCACCCAGACGATCATGGGTCTGATCGTCCTCAGCGCAGTGATCGGCATCGGTGAGCTCGGTCGAGCCGAGATCTTCGTCTTCGTCCTCGTCGTGTGGGCCGTTCAGCTCGCCTGGTCCGAGCCATGGCTCGAACGCTTCCGCTTCGGCCCCTTCGAGTGGCTGTGGCGGGTGGCGACCTACCGGAAGCTGCAGCCGATCCGCCGCTGACGGACCGTACGTCCTCGCGAAGAGTGACAGCGGCCAGGCGACCGTGACACGATCGCCGCCATGGCCACCACCGATACGTATCTCGCCGGCAACTACGCCCCGGTTTCCGAAGAGATCACGGCGACCGACCTCCCCGTGACCGGCACGATCCCCGTAGAGCTCGACGGGCGCCTGATCCGTAACGGCCCCAACCCGATCGACGGTGGTCAACCCGATGCCCACTGGTTCACGGGCACCGGCATGGTGCACGGCGTGCGGCTGCGCGAGGGGAGAGCCGACTGGTATCGCAACCGCTTCGTCATCTCGGACCGAGTCGCCGAAGCGACCGGCAGGCCGATCACGCCGGGCCCGCGCTTCTACGACTCCGAGGGAACCGCCAACACCAACGTGATTGGCCACGCCGGCATGACCCTCGCCATCGTCGAAGCCGGCGGACCGCTGATGTCGCTCACCGACGACCTGGACACGGTCGAGAGCATCGACTTCAACGGCACCCTCGACGGATCGTTCTCCGCCCATCCCAAGGTTGATCCCGTCACCGGCGAGATCCACGTCGCCGCCTACCACTGGACGTGGGACTTCATCCGCTACCTCGTCGTCAACGCTGAAGGCACCGCCGTCACCAGGAAGGTCGACGTCCCGGTCGGCTACAGCCCAATGGTGCACGACATCCACATCACCGAGTCGTCGGCGCTGCTGCTCGACTTCCCGTGCCGATTCAACCTCGAGCGAGCGATGGAAGGTCACCAACTTCCCTACTTGTGGGTCGACAATGAGCCCGGACGCGTCGGCGTTCTCCCCCTCGACGGCACTGCCGACGACGTGCAGTGGTGCGAGGTCGACCCCTGCTACGTGTTCCATCCGCTCAACGCCTTCGACCTGTCCGACGGGCGGATCCAAATGGAGGTCGCCCGCCACCCGGCGATGTTCCGCAACATCACCAACGGCCCGGCCGAGGGCGAGCCGACTCTCGACCGCTGGACCCTCAACCCCGCCACCGGCCGCGCTGTCGAAGAACGTCTCGACGACCGCAGTCACGAGTTCCCCCGCCATGACGAGCGACGTCTCGGCCGGGCAGCACGCTACGGCTACACCGTTGGCTTTGTCGGTGACGAGGGCCCCGGGTACAAGCACGATCTGATCGACGGCACGATCGAGATGCACGACTTCGGTCCGGGCTGCGCAACCCAGGAGATGGTTTTCGTCCCCCGCGACCCCGACGCCTCGATCGACGACCCGTCGAACGAAGACGACGGCTGGATCATGAGCTACGTGCACGACGCGACAACCGACACTGCCAACGTCGTAATCCTCGACGCCCAGGACTTCAGCGGCGAGCCGGTCGCCACCGTTCACCTCCCACAACGGGTGCCGTTCGGCTTCCACGGCAACTGGGTACCCACCGGGGAGTAAGAGCCGCGCCAGTCTCGCCGGACCACCTACGGTTGATCGGACCGGTGCAACGAAGGCTGACGACCACGAGACACAGGGTTCACGCAGAGACCGACCGTTCGCGTGCCGTTTCTAACCTTTCGTTATGGCTCCCTGCGCCTACCAGGAACCACCAGACATGAGCGTTTCTGAACGTGTTGCCGCTCCTGCGTCCACATGCTGAGCACGGCGGCAAAGTTTCCCGTTTCCGCCGGGAAACAGCGTCACGTCGGAAGGTCGCTGCTGGGGCGGCCTTCCGGCGTGCTGCCACTTCCGGCCATGCTGCGGTGACCGGCGGCCTCGGGTCCTGAACGCCCGGTCCTAAAGGACCCGAAAAGCGGCGCGGACCTCGTTCACGAAAACCTCGGGTTGTTCCCACGCTGCGAAGTGGCCGCCTGCGTCAAGCTCGTTCCAGTAGCCGATGTTCGTGTAGCGCTTCTCGGCCCAGCGGCGTGAGCACCGAATGATCTCCTTCGGGAAGATCGAGCACCCGGTGGGCACCTCGACCGTTCCTCCGCCGAAGTCAGCGAAGCTCTCCCAGTAGAGGCGAGCCGACGATGCTCCCGACCCGGTGAACCAATAGATCGAGATGTTGTCGAGCATCTGGTCTTTGGTGAGCGCGTCCTCGGGATGGCCGTCATTGTCGGTCCACGCCCACATCTTCTCGGCGATCCACGCAGCCTGACCGGCCGCCGAGTCGACCAGGCCGTAGCCGAGGGTCTGGGGTCGAGTCGACTGTTGTTTCGAGTAACCCGAGTCCCACTTGTCGTAATGGCCGAGCGCCTCGAGCGCCCCCATCTCCTGCTCGGTCGGATTCTCGAGCGATTCCGGGGTTGGGCCGGAGACCGGCATGTTGGTGTGAATCGCTCGAGCGTTACCCAGGTTCTGCATGCCGATGTGGGTCGTCACTGCGCCACCCCAGTCGCCACCCTGGGCGACGTAGGCGTCGTACCCGAGGCGGACCATGAGCGTGTTCCAGGCCTCCGCAATCCAGCCCACGCCCTTCCCGGTCTCGGCCGGCTTGCCACTCCAGCCGTAGCCGGGCAGGGACGGAATCACGAGATGGAATGCGTCGTCGGCCGAGCCGCCGTGTGCGGTCGGATTGGTGAGCGGGTCGATCACCCCCATGAACTCGGCGACGGAACCAGGCCAGCCGTGCGTCAGCACCATCGGCGTTGCGTCTTCGTGCGGCGACCGGATGTGCATGGCGTGAATGTCGACGCCGTCGATCTTGGTGAGGAGATGGTTATAGGCGTTGAGTTCAGCCTCGAAGCGTCGCCAGTCGTAGCGATCGGCCCAGTGGGCGCAGAGTTCCCGGGTGTACGCGAGCGGGATGCCCTGGCTCCAATCGTCGACAGGTTCCGGGTCGGCCCAGCGGGTACGGGCGAGACGTTCGCGAAGGTCGGCGATCTCGTCGTCGGAGACACGAATGGTGAAGGGGTGGATGGCATCGCTCATCGGGCCATGCTCGCGGCGAGGTGGCCTCATCGCAATCTCAGTCGGCGAGGTCGGCACCGGCGCAGCGCCGCCGTGCAGGCGTAGGCTCCGCACCACCATGACGCTCGACAGCACCTTTGTGTCGGTCCTCGACTACCTCGGCGTCTTCGTCTTTGCACTGTCCGGCGCCTGGCTTGCCATCCGACGAGATCTCGATCTCGTCGGTGTTGTCACCCTCGGGATCGTCACCGGACTGGCCGGCGGCGTCGTGCGCGACATCCTCGTCTCCGACCTTCCACCGGTCGCGGTGCGAGAAGGCTGGTTGCTCGCCGTCGCCGTAAGTGCTGCGATCGCAGCACTGCTCGTTCCTCGGCCCGACGCAGCGATCGAACGGCTGGTTGTTGGGCTCGACGCCGTGGGGCTCGGCTTGTTTGCGATCGTCGGGGCGACAAAGGCGGCCGAGGCGGGCATCGGGATCGTCGGCGGAGTGGTCGTCGGTACTGTCTCCGCGATCGGCGGCGGTCTCCTGCGCGACGTGCTGGCTGACGAGGTCCCCCAAGTGTTCCGCGCCGGCTCTCGCCTGTACGTCATTCCTGCACTGCTTGGGTCGCTCATTATCGGGCTGTCGTGGGAGTTCGAACTCGAAGGTCCGGTCACCGAAGCGGGCGGAGCCACCACCGTCATCGCGCTCCGCCTGCTCGCCCTCCGGTGCGGCTGGCACGCTCCACTGCCCCAACGCCACAGCGCCACCTAACGCCCAGGCGCAGAATTCGCACACCCTCCTACCAATGTCGTCTCGTGCGACGTCGGCGCCGCTCTGTCAGGATCTCGCCATGGCCGAATCGATCGCCTTCCGACCGACCTCCGATGTCTGCGACGACCACAACGACGCCCAGATCGTGACCGAACGTTTCGTGTCGCTCGGCGGAGTACCCCACGCAGCGGGACCGGCTTCGACCGTCAAAGCGCACGAGGACAACTCGAAGGTGAAAGAGGCGGTAGCCGAACTTGGAGAAGGCCGAGTGCTCGTCGTCGACGGCGGTGGATCGATGCGTCGCTCCATGGTCGGCGGCAACGTTGCCGCCGAGGCAGCAGCCAACGGATGGGCAGCGATCATCGTCTACGGCGCCGTGCGCGACACGGTCGAACTGCGCGACACCGCCATCGCCGTGTTCGCGCTCGGCACGGTGCCCCAGAAAACCGAAAAGCTCGGCGAGGGACGCCGCGATGTTGCCGTCACTTTTGGCGGAACGACGATCGCGCCAGGCGACACCGTCTACGCCGATCCCGACGGTGTGGTGGTGCTGACCCGCTAGCTCAGGCCGTCGGTGGCGGCAGCAACTGGCCGTCGACCACGGCTTGATCGATGCAGCGCTCTGCGACCGCCCAGACTTGCGAGAGCCCGTCATCGATCGCGCCGTTGATCGCCTTCACCCGATCGGCGGTCACGCCGTGGCGGCGCCAACTCCCTCCGCCGATCGCGACATTGAGCAACAGCGGTTGGAGTCGGTCACACGCATACGCGAACCGGCCTTCGGGGGTCGATCGATCCTCGTATTCGTCCCAGAGTGCCCGGAACTCCCCTCCCTGTTCGGCGGGAAGCAGGCCGAAGATCCGATCGGCGGCCTCTTGTTCGGCGGCTTCGGCGGCCGCCCGTTGGGCGTCGTCGTAGATGAAAACGTCCCCAGCGTCGATCTCGACGATGTCGTGGACCAGCAGGATCTTGATCGCCCGCTCGACGTCGATGGGTTCATCGGCGAGCGGGGCAAGGGTCATCGCTGTCATCGCAAGGTGCCACGAGTGCTCGGCGGAGTTCTCTTGGCGCGAGCCGTCAGCCAGCATGCTTTGACGCAA
This sequence comes from Acidimicrobiaceae bacterium, assembly GCA_002729125.1. Lineage (GTDB taxonomy): Bacteria > Actinomycetota > Acidimicrobiia > Acidimicrobiales > Aldehydirespiratoraceae > UBA11606. The sequence goes on from PBTQ01000028.1 coordinate 11,857, forward strand.
CACCGTCTTGAGCTGGTCGAGTTCATAAAGGAACTCGAGTCGGCTGGCGATCTCATCTCCCGCCTCTGCGGCGATCGCAAGAGCAGTGGTCTTATCCATGGTTCTCCCAGAGCTTGCGGGCCCGAGTCCGGTGACGGTCGGCACCGAGTGCTTCGCAGCGCTCATCGAAGCCGGGCTGCGGCCCGCGCCACGCCATCGCGTCGACGCTGCTCACCGGCGCGTCGAGATCAACGGTCGCGATCCGCCGAAAGAGCAGCGCATCGTCGAGCTGTTCACGAAGCGTCTGAGCGAGCTTTGCGGCGCCGCGCACATTGACGTCCCACTCGGCCACGTCGTGCGGTACCCGGTCGACATGGCCGTAGCGGGTGAGGATTACAGCAGCCGACTTCGCACCCCACCCCGGCAAACCGGGGAACCCATCGGCGGTGTCACCAACCACCCCGAGATAGTCAGGGATCGACTCGGGCGGCACACCGAACTTCGCGATCACGCCGTCACGGTCGTAGACGATCTCTCGGCGGCGATCGAGCTGGATAACCCGTCCATCGGCGGTGACACACTGGGCGAGATCCTTGTCGGGGGTGCAGATCACGACCTGCTCGACTCGATCATCCGCCGCGGCCTGCGCCGCTGCTGCCGCCATTGCATCGTCGGCTTCGTGTTCGATCTGGGGCCAGACCTCAAATCCGGCGAGCGTGAGCAGTTCTTCGACCTCGGGGAACTGGGCGAAGAGCTCGGGGTCGATCCCAGCGCCATCCTTGTACCCGTCGTACAGGTCGTTTCGCCACGACTCGATGACGTGGTCGGTCGCAATCCCGACGTGCGTTGCGCCATCAGCAACCAGATTGAGCAAGGTGTTGAGTACCCCTCGCTGGGCTCCGTGCCGGGGATCGCGGTTCGATTTCGCGTAGTGGAAGCGGAACAGCTCATAGGTGCCATCGACAAGGTGAACCTTCACGGACCTGACTCTCCCACACCGACGCGCGGCAAGATGCACGGGATGACCGAACGGGTTCCACTCACCGATCTCCCGATCGAGGACTGTGTCGACGACGTGCGCGCTGCGCTCGCCGGGCAAGGGCGATGCGTTGTGACCGCCGAGCCGGGTGCCGGCAAAACGACGATCCTGCCGCTTCGCCTGCTCGATGAGCCCTGGCTCAACGGCCGCACGATCGTGCTGCTCGAGCCTCGCCGTATGGCAGCCCGAGCGGCGGCTCGCCGGTTGGCCCGACTCCTCGGTGAAGACGCAGGCGAAACCGTCGGATGGATCACGCGCGACGACCGAGCGATCGGGCCAGCAACTCGTCTGGCGGTCGTCACCGAGGGGGTCTTGACCGCTCGTTTGGTCGACGACCCTGCGCTCACCGACGTCGGACTCGTGATCTTCGACGAGTTCCACGAACGGTCGGTACCGGGAGATGTCGGCCTCGCGCTGATGCTCGACGGCGCGCAGAAGGGCGAACACGACGCCCGCCTCCTCGTGATGTCGGCAACCATCGACGCCGATGCAATCGCAGCGCATCTCGACGATGCACCGGTCGTGTCGAGCCCCGGCCGCACCTATCCGGTCGAGCTCGTCTGGCGACCCAAGAAGCGCAGGGAGCCACTCGCACCGGCCGTGGTACGAGCGGTTCGCGAGGCTCTCCGAGGGCCTGGTGACGTGCTCGTCTTCCTGCCGGGGGTCGGTGAGATCCGCACGGTCGAGCGGGAACTGACTGCCACGCTCGGCCCCGACGGACCAGCCGTTCTTCCTCTCCACGGCAGCCTGCCGTCAGCTGAGCAGGACGCCTCCCTCGTCGCCCGGGCCGGGCGCCGAGTCGTTCTTGCGACCAACATTGCCGAAACCTCCCTTACGGTCGACGGCATTACCGCTGTTGTCGACAGCGGGCTCGAACGCACGGCTCGACTCGACCCCCGAACCGGGATGAGTGGCCTGCATACGATCAATTGCAGTCGGGCGTCGGCTGATCAGCGGGCCGGGCGCGCCGGCCGTCTGGGGCCCGGGGTTGCGATCCGACTCTGGTCGAAGGCCGAGCACGCGGCCCGGGCACCTCACGCCCCGCCCGCCATCACCGAAGACGACATGGCGCCGGTCGCGCTCGACCTCGCTCGCCGAGCGATCATCAACCCGAGGACCCTGCCCTTTCTCACCCCACCCGACACCGCACGCTGGGCGAAAGCAGTCGAACTCCTGACGACCCTAGGTGCGCTCGACGGCACCGGTGCTGCCACCGATCTCGGCCGTCGTATGGCGATGCTGCCGGTGCACCCTCGTCTCGCCCGGGTGATCGTCGACGCCCGTCACCCCTGGCTCGCGTGCGTGATCGCTGCCGTCCTCGACGAACGCGATGTGCTGCGAGGTCGTCCCGCCGATCTCCCCGTCGAACTCGACGAACGAGTGCGCCTCATCATCGATCCGGAAGCCCACCACGAGGCCGCCGACGGTCGGGCGTTGCGCACCGTGCGTGACCGGGCTCGGCAACTCGCCCGCCGGGCCGATGTCGAGCCCGGTCACAGCCCGACCGACGTCGATCGCACCGCTCTCGGCGCGGTACTCGCACCTGGCTTTCCCGACCGCATCGCCCGGCGGATCGGTGCGACCCGTGGCGGCTTCGTCACCGCCGACGGCCAGCCGTTGAGCATCGACCGACGCGAAGCGATCCATGAAGCCGCCGGCATCGTGGCGGTCGACATCGACGCACGGTCCAAGCGGGGTGCTGTGCATCGAGCCACCGCCCTCGAGGCGAAACTTGATCACCTCGTCTACGCCACCCCAGACCTGGCCGGCACGGTCGCCCGGATTCGCGACGAATGGGGTATCACCCCCACCCCTGGCGGCAGCCACGACGGCATGGGCACGGCGAACGCACTGCTTGCGATCGGCAACGGCGCCTATCTCGAGATCATCGGGCCCGACCCCAGCCAGCCCGATCACGTCGGGACCCGCCCATTCGGGGTCGACGACGTCACCGAGCCACGCCTCGTCACTTGGGCCGCGGCGGTACCCGATCTCGACTTGTGGTTAGCGTGGTGCGCGGCTCGCAAGCTCGACCCCGGCCCTGCCTTCGCCATGCAGCGCACGACCCCCGCCGGGGACGTCCTTCACTGGCGGCTCACCCTTCCCCCGGGTGATGGCGATGGCATCGTGCCCTTCCTCATCGAGTGGCCCAGCGCCACGCCGGCCGCTACGGCTGCGGCTGGGGTCGAGCTCTTCAGCTTCGAGCTCTCCCATCTCGACCTCGCCGTCGCCGGGCGGTTGCAGGAGTACGCACTCCCCCACTCCGTCACGCGATCGGCCGCATCCCTCCGAGCGGTGCTGCTGACACCGGCCGGCATGGTGACGCTCGAGAGCTAACTTCGGCGCTTCGAACCATCCCGGCGCGAGGAATACCAACCAGGTCAGGGCTGCGAGTCGTTGCCGGTATCGAGCACCGTGCGACCCTCCAGGGCCCGTCCGAGTGTGAGTTCATCGGCGTACTCGAGGTCGCCACCGACCGGGAGGCCACTCGCGATCCGGCTGACACGAACACCCATCGGCTTGAGGTACTTGACCAGCAACGCCGCCGTCGCCTCCCCCTCGAGGTTGGGGTTCGTGGCAACAATGATCTCCTCGATGTCCTCATCAGCGACACGCGACATGAGTTCCTTCACGCGGAGTTGGTCAACGCCCACGCCATCGATCGGGCTGAACGCTCCCTGGAGCACGTGATAACGGCCGCGGAACTCCTGGGTTCGCTCGATCGCCACGATGTCCTGTGAATCCTCTACCACGCACACCATGCGGGTCTCCCGGCGCGAATCGAGGCAGATGGCACATTCGTCGCCACCCTCGCTCAGGTTGAAACAACGAGAGCAGAAGGACACACGCTCCTTGGCATCGACGATGGCGCGGCTAAGTCGGAGCGCATCCTCACTCGGCGCCTTCAGGAGATGAAACGCCACGCGCTGGGCAGACTTCGGGCCGATGCCCGGAAGCCGCCCGAGTTGATCGATGAGTTCCTGAACCGTCGAGGAGTAACTCACTCGCCCCCCAGCAGGCCGCCGAGCCCGCCGAGATTGAGACCACCCATCGCTCCCGACTGGCCGGCTTGCAACTGCTCCGCTGCGTCACGCAGCGCTGCGAGCACGAGATCCTCGAGCAAGGAGACATCGTCGGAATCAATCGCCTCAAGGTCGATCGATACGGATCGGAAATTGATGTGCCCGTCGACCTCGATGGTGACGAGACCACCTCCGGCGCTGCCCTCGACGACATCGTCGGCAGCGGCCTGCATTCCTGCCATCATCTGCTGGGCAGACTCAAGCAGGCCCCCGAGATCCATGCCGCCAAGCGGGTTGCCGGCCGGGCCGTCGGACTGGTCGCTCATGGCTCCTCCGTGGATTCCTTGGTCTGAAGTTCGGCTCCAGGAAAGGCCTCGGTCAACCGTTCGATGATCTCATCGGTGTGTGACGGTGCATCGACGAGATCGTGAAGGTCAACGTCCTCGTCGGCAAGCGGAACCGGCGGTTCCTCGGCGCTGATCGGCTCGACGGACTCGTCGTCGGGAGGCGCCGGACCGGGGTCATCGGCCTCGGCGGCAGGTGGGCTCGGACTCGGATCGTCGAGAACCAGTGGCGGGGTGGGTGGCACTGCAGCGGGTGGGTGCACCTCGTCGACGAGGACGTTCCAGAGCCGGGCGAGATCGTCCTCGGATCGGGCGCCCGCGGCAGGACCGAGCACCTCGGTCGCTCGACGGACCACCGTGTTGCGATCGATGTCGAGATGCGTGCCGGCAAGTTGCACGACCTCGGAGGGCGACCGAGGCCGATGCGATCGCAAGCTCGCATCAGGGTCGGTGGCGGGTGCTGGTGCATCAGCGATCGGGCTGGGAGGCGGCGGTTCATGTTCCGGGAACGGTGGTGGAGCAGGCGTTGCGTTACCGGGAACGGGCGGCGGTGCCGACGGGGTCGCTGGCGGCGGGGGTGGTGATGCGGGCGGCGGCGCGTCGCCACGCTTCTCCGCAAGCGCTCGGCGAGCGGCTGCCGCTACCCCCGGGCCACCGCCGGTAGCCGCAGTCGGTGGCAGGGTCGGTGCCGGTTCGGGTGTTGACGGAACCGGCGGCGCAACGCTCGACGACGGCGGCTCAGCCTCAGGTGCTGCAGTCGGCACAGGAACCACAGGCGATGCCGGTGCCGGCTCCGACGTCGGGAGGTTCACCGCAGCGGTTGGCGCGCCCCCTGCGAGTTGACGCTCGAGCTGCTCGACTCGATCACTCAGCGCGTCGAGCGAACGGTCAGCATCGGGACGACAGAGCCGGACGAGCGCGACCTCAAGGTCAACGCGGGGATCGGGCGCCTGACGCATCTCGACAAGCGAGACGCCGAGAGTCTCCATTGCTCGGGTCATCGCAGCGGGAGACATCAGCGACGCAATCTGTTCGGCCCGATCGGCCTGAGCCAGAGACAGTCGAGGAGGGGGCGCCCCCATCGTGGTGAGGAAGGCGTCGCGCAGCACAGCGAGGACGTCCTCACCGATCGTGCGGGGACCATGGCCGCGGCCGGTGGCGTCGCCGACCGCCGCCAGTGCAGCGCCCACATCACGGCCGGCGATCGCCTGGGCGAGCGTGTCGGTGGTGGTGTCGGCCTCGACGACACCTCCTGCAGCAACGACCCGATCGAGCGCCGAGAGCGTGTCACGGACCGAACCGCCTCCGACAGTCACGACGTGTTCGATCGCCTCGTCGGAGACGTCGAGCTCGGCATCCTGGCTCACCCAATGGACGTGCTCGGCCATCTCATCGGCGCCAAGCAAGGTCAGCTGGAACACCTGGCAGCGGCTGCGGATCGTCTCGACGACCTTGTGAGGCTCGGTGGTGGCGAGCACCCAGGTGACATGGTCGGGCGGCTCCTCAAGCGTCTTGAGCAGGGCGTTCTCCGCCTGACTCGTGAGCATGTGGACCTCGTCGAGGATGTACACCTTTGCTCGGCCCGGGGTGCCGAGGTTGACCTTGGCGAGCAGGTCGCGCATGTCCTCAACCTTGTTGTTACTCGCCGCATCGAGTTCGTGAAGATCGAACGAGCGTCCCTGCTCGATGGCGACACAACTCTCACATTCACCACACGGCTCGCCTTCAGGGCTCAGGTTCTCGCAGTTGAGCGCCTTGGCTAGCACCCGAGCCGAGGTGGTCTTGCCGGTGCCACGGGGGCCATGGAACAGGTAGGCATGGCCCACCTCACCCTTGACGACAGCGTTCTGGAGGGCCGACACGACATGGTGCTGGCCACGGATTTCCCTGAACCGCTGGGGTCGGTAGCGACGGTATAGCGACTTATAGGCCATGCGTCGCAGACTCTACTGCCCGGATGGGTCAGTCTCGGGGCCGACAGGTCGCCACCAGAGCGCCAACGCCCGTTCCCGGGAGTGGCGGCCAGGAGATCTGCGGCACACAGGTAGCTCCGCTGAGAGCTGCTGCCTTCCGGCCCTGACTCGGTTCACGGATGCCTGTTGCACAGGACCCGACCGCCACACCCCGGAACGGGCGCTACGTTTCTCACGCTACCCTTCTCCACCGGATCCCGCACCATGCGGGGCCCAGCACGCTGCCTTTGGGCAGGCCAGGAGGGTTGCCAGAGCGGCCGAATGGGCACGCTTGGAAAGCGTGTGAGGTGCAAGCCTCCGTGGGTTCAAATCCCACACCCTCCGCCGGTCACGACACCCCCGGGCCCACCGGTTCGGGGGTGTCGCCGTTTTGGTCCTCGGTGACGGTGGTCAACAGCGTGGACACGGAAGCCGGGCCAAAGCGGTTCACGGATTCGTCGAACGGTCTGCTGTGATGGGGCCGATGTCCACGCCTCGCCACCGCTGGATCGTGTTCGGAGCGATGACCGGGGTCTACTTCAGCTTCGGGATCGCCGTCACCGCGATCGCCCCCATGTTGACGACCGTGCGAGACGATCTCGGGGTCAGCCGCGGCGCCATGGGCTTTGCGTTGGGGGCATGGGCGTTGATCTACATCGTCACCGCGCCGCTGGCGGGTCGGTTCATCGACCAGATCGGGCTCGGGTGGTCGCTCGCGCTCGGCGGCCTCTCGGTCAGCGGCTCACTCGTGCTGCGGGCCGCATCACAGGGGCTGGGTTCTCTGTGGTTGGCGATCGCCTTCTTCGGCGTGTTCGGCCCCTTGGTGTCGGCGTCGGCCCCGAAGCTGATGGCGACCTGGTTCCCTGACGAAAACGAGCGCCGGCGCGGTGTCGGCTGGTACTCGGTCGCTCCGGCGATCGGCGGCACGATCGCGCTCGCCATCACGAACCCGGTGCTGCTCAAGTGGTTCGACTCGTGGCGGCAGGTGCTGGTCTTCGAAGCAACGATCGGTGCGGTGGCGACGGCGGTCTGGATCGTTGTCTGGAACCGCGTCGAACGACCAACCACGACGAGGGTCGAGCCGGCTGCGGCTGGGTCGGCCGATGGATCGTTCCGGTATTTGCTGGGCTCGTCGGAGATCCAGTTGATCCTGTTTGTCGCCTTCGCCCTGTTCTTCCTGAGCCACGGAACCAGCAACTGGATGCCGACGATCCTGGAGGAGTTCAGCGGCATGAGCCCGAGCACCGCCGGCGCGTGGCTGGCGATCGGCGGACTCGTCTCGATCGTCGCCGGTGCGACCATCCCCGCCTACGCAACGCCGGAACGTATGCACCTGCTGATGGCGGGACTCTTCGGTGCAGCCGTCCTCGTGATGGCCGGACTCTTGCTCGCCCCAACCTCGCTTCACGGACCCATCGCCGTGATCGGCGGGGTGCGCGGCGCCTTGGTCCCACTCGCGATCGTCACCCTCCTCGCCGCCGACCGGGTCAGCGTGGCCAACACGGGCATCGCGAACGGGCTCTGGTTCTCCATCGCCGAGATCGGGGGGGTGAGCGGGCCACTCGTCACTGGCGCCCTGGCGGACACCGACGCCGGCTACGAGGCGGCACTCCTCACCATCGCCGTGATCGCCTCACTCGGCGGACTCGTTGCCCTGCGATCACACCGGCGCCAGGTCTCGACCTGAGGCAGCATGACGCTCAGCCGGGCATCGCATTCAGCCGGCGAGGTGTAAGGCGCTGCGCGGTCTACGGTTCACCCCGTGAATCGGCGCTCCCTCGTTCAACCTTCCGCCGTGATCGTTACGGCCGCGGTGGCGCTCGACCAGATCACCAAGTGGTGGGCGGAGACTGCACTCGACAACGGGCGCGTGATCAACGTCCTCCCGACCCTCGAGTTCGACCTTTCCTACAACAGTGGCTTCAGCTTCGGCACCGGGTCGGGGCTTGGACCATGGATCGGTTTGATCGTCATCGCCATGTGTGGCTTTCTTGGATGGTTGATCGTCAACGCCGAGACCCGTCTGCGCGCGGCCATTGCGGCGACGATCCTCGGTGGAGCGATCAGCAACCTGCTCGACCGGATCTTCCGCGCCGACGACGGTGTGCTCAGCGGCGAAGTCGTCGACTTCATCAACGTCACCTGGTACGCGGTGTTCAACGTCGCCGACATCTTCGTCGTGTGCGGCGCGATCGCCTTCGGCGCGAACGAGATCTGGTTGAGCCGTCAGGCCACCGACGAGACCGACACTGTCGAACCAATCGGCAACGGCACCACCTAACGCTTCTTCACGATGACATTGCCGGCCGAGTAGCCGGCACCGAACGAACAGATGACCGCAAGGTCGCCGGACTCGAGGCCGTCCTGGTGGTGAGAGAACGCAATGATCGAACCAGCCGATGACGTGTTCGCGTAGTCCTGCAGAATGTTGGGTTGCTCATCTGGCTCGGGCACGCGGCCCATCACCTTCTTGCCGATGAAGTCGTTCATCGACTTGTTGGCCTGGTGCAACCACAGCCGTTTGAGGCCGGTTGGGTCGATCCCCTCGTCCGTGCAGTGGTCAACGATGAGGTCGCTGACCATCGGAACAACCTGCTTGAAGACCAGCCGGCCGTTTTGCATGAACTGCATGTCGCGACGGTCGTCGAGACCGTCGGGTCGGCTGCGGCGCAAGAACCCGTTGTTGTTGCGAATGTTGTTCGAGAAGGTGGTGATCAACCGGGTGCCGAGCACCTCGAACTGGTGATTAGAGGTTGCAGCCTCCATGGCCTCGACAACCAATGCCGTGCACACATCGCCGAAGATGAAGTGACAGTCGCGGTCGCGCCACTCGAGATGGCCGGAGCAGATCTCCGGGTTGATGATCAACACCGTGTTCGCCGAACCCGACCGGATCATGTCGGCTGCGTTCTGCAAGGCGAAGGTGGCCGACGAGCAGGCGACGTTCATGTCGTAGGCGAACCCCTCGATGCCAAGCGCCTCCTGCACCTCGATCGCGACCGCCGGATAGGCGCGCTCATGGTTCGATGCAGCGCAGATGACGGCATCGATCTGATCGCCGCTGCGGCCCGCCTGAGCCATCGCCTGGCGGGCTGCGTCGACCGCCATCTCGGTCATGATCCCCGGCTCGTCGTCTTCTCGCTGACGAAGCCGAGGGTGCATAACGTCGGGGTCGAGCACCCCGGACTTGTCCATCACATGGCGGCGCTCGATGCCCGACGCCTTGAAGATGAAGTCGACGTCGGAGTGCGGGATCGACTCCCGCTCCCTTGCTGCGATTGCGTCGGCGTGGAGGGCGTTCTGCTTGTCGGCAAAGGCATTGAACGCTGCAACCAACTCCTCGTTGGTGATCACCTCGGGTGGGGTAAATACCCCGGAACCGCTGATGACCACCTCGCGCATGTTCCCCATGGCAGGAGCGTAGATCGCACGACTCGTCGGCAGGGGATATGACCAATCGATCGCGCTTCACTGATCCGCGGCCGCCTTACCGACAGGATCGGCCGCCTCGCTAGTCTCCGAGTTGTGACCGACGACGAACTCATGGGTCTGGCCCTTGCAGAGGCCACGGCAGCGATCGAACACGGCGACGTGCCCGTCGGTGCCGTGATCCTGCTCGACGGCAAGGTGATCGCCATCCGCCACGACGAACGCGAACGCCTCGGCGACCCAACCGCCTGTGCCGAACTCCTCGCCATCCGCGATGCCACCGCTCACGTCGAGTCGCGGCGACTCGACGGTGCAACGATCGCCGTCACGATCGAACCGAGCGTCATGTGCGCCGGCGCAATCCTCGACGCAGGTATGGCACGAGTCGTCTTTGGCGTGCCCGACATGTCGGGAGGTGCGGTCGGATCGCTCTACCAGGTTGGCACCGACCCTCGACTCGGCCACGAATTCATCACGACGCACAACGTGCGAGCCCCGGAGTGCGCCGCCCTGCTCGCCACCTACCTTGCGACGGTGGACTGACAGTGCGTCGATTCTCCATTGCGATCGTTGCACTCCTCCTCGGCCTAGGCGGCGCCTCGTGCGGCGACGACGCCGCTACGCCGGGTCCGGCCGGTCCACCGACCACGAGTGGCCCCACACCGATGGACGAATCGACTACCACGACCGAGGCTGTCATCGCCGGAGATGCAAGCGACGAACTCCGCGGGCGCTGGTTGATCCAGGCCTATCAAGATCGCGAAGGTCGGTTCAGCGACGTGACGATCCGCGGTGCCGTGCCGGAGCTCACCTTCGCCGCTGACGGCTCGCTCGTCTTCCACACCGGCTGCAACCAAGGCGACACGGCCTACCGAACCACCGGCGTCTACGACGGCGTCAACGGTCAAACCCTCACGATCGCCCCCGGCGTGACCGAAGAGGCCTACTGCGACTTCGGCCTCGGCGAGCAGAACGTCGCCCTGCCCACCGCCTGGCTCCAGGCCACGGTGTTCGTGCTCGATGGCGACACCCTTGAACTGCGAACCGCCGACGGCACGGTCGTCCTATCCGCTGAGCGAGACTGAACTCCTGCCGTCTCGCCGAGAAGCGCATAGCCGAACGTGCGGCGAGCATCGTCGAGTGGATTCGGACAACCTGGCGGGGGGTGGGTCCCTTCTCGCGCGACCGCTAGCCTCGTCGCCGGAAGGTTGCCAGAGCGGACGAATGGGGCGGCCTCGAAAGCCGTTGTGGCCCTCGGGTCACCATGGGTTCGAATCCCATACCTTCCGCCACCCAACGCCGGCCTCTCGGGGCCGGCGTTGCCGCGTCTGAACTAGTGAAGCGGCCTCACCGACGAGTCGCCATAGTCCATCAACACGAAGACAGCGGACGTCAGTTCGGCGGTTGTCCTACGATCGGCCCATGAACGACATTCCACCGCCGCCACCGCCAAACGAACCACCGCCAATGCCCAAGGGCTCCAAGCCCCCGGGATACGGCGCTCAAGGTGGCGCCGATGTCTGGGGTGACGACACCAATGGCCGGGCCGGTTTCGGCAACCGCCTCGGGAGTTACGTCCTCGACGTCGTGCTGTATGGCACCGTCATGGTTGTCCTGGTCTCCATCGGATCTTTCATGTTGGCGAGTGAATTGTCCGTCGACTGGTGGGCCGACGACGACGGGGTTCGTGACATCGATGGTGGGATCTTGGCGGGCGCAGTCCTTTTGTCGGTCCTCGGCCCCCTGCTGGTCATCATCGTGTACGTCCTGCAGCTTGGCCGGACCGGCCAGACCTGGGGTCGACGAATCGTCAGCAACAAGGTGATCCGAGTGGACAACGGAGACGTCCCGGGTATCGGGCGCGCCCTTGGGCGGGAACTCTTCGCATGGATCGTCTCGGCGAGCATTCTGTACCTCGGCTATCTGTGGATGATCTGGGACGGCGACCGCCAGACCTGGCACGACAAGGTCGCCGGCACAGTCGTGGTGCGCTCCCGCTGACGTCACACCCCCGTGGAGATCGTGCTCGTCCATCCCGAGATCGCTCCGAACACCGGAGCGATCATCCGGCTGGCCGCGAACACGGGTGCAGGCCTCCACCTCGTCGAACCCTTGGGGTTCGAACTCGACGATCGACTGTACTCCCGGGGCGGACTCGACTACCACGAACTCGCCACGGTCACCGTCCACCCCGATCTCAGCGCACTCGACGCTGCGCTCCCGGGAACCTGGTGGGGGTTCTCAGCCCACGGCGCGACCCGATTCACCGACGCGCCAATAGCTGACGGCGACGTCCTGGTGTTCGGCGCAGAACGCGCTGGTCTCGGCGACGCCGCTCGAGACCGAATCGGGAACGACCATCTCCTGAGCATTCCCATGGTCGAGGGCAGCCGCAGCCTCAACCTCGCCAACGCTGTTGCCGTGGTCGTGTACGACACGTGGCGGCGGCATGCCTACCCCGGGGCAGCCGGTGGCGGCGCCGTGGCCGAGGCACCGCTCCAGCCACCGTTCTGAAGCGACGGCCGGAGACGGGCCGAATGTCGTCGGCGAGCATGATCGGCACGGGGTCGCGAATCAGGCTCACCTGACATTCACTGCCAGACTGGCGCCGTGCAGATCCGGATGATCGCCACCGACCTTGACGGCACGTTCTTCGGTGCTGACCACCGGCCCGAAACTCGATCAGTCGCCGCCATGAATGCCGCCCAAGCCGCCGGCATTATCTGTGTCGCCGTCACCGGCCGCAGCCACATGGGCGGGATCCCACTCGCGACCTCCACAGGTGCCGAACTGGATTGGTTCATCGGCTCAAACGGCGGCCACCGGGTCAACCTCCGCACCCGCGAGATCGAGGAGCGGTTGTGTTTCGCCGACGCCGACGTGGCCGAGCTTCGCCGGCGTCTCGAGGCGGAGGACGACAGCTTCGCGTTCGGGTGGGAAGCCGACGATCAACTGCATTGGGAGGCGCCGTTTATCGAGCTATACCCGAACCGGCTGACCGGCAACGCACTTCGAGACGAAGACCGCCTGGGTGATGGCACCACACCGACCAGGGTCGGGAAGATGTTCGTCGCCCACCCCGACCTCGGACACAGCCGACTGATCGAACGACTCCAGCCCCACGTCGGCCATCACCACGCGACCTCCTCGGGCATCAACTTTGTCGAGGTCACTCCCCATGGAGCCGACAAGGGCACCGCCCTCGCCCGCCTATGCGCCCAACTCGACATCGTGGCGGAGGAGGTCATGGCGTTTGGCGACAACCTTAACGATCTCACCATGCTCGAATGGTCCGGACGGGGCGTTGCGATGGGCAATGCGCTCGACGAGGTCAAGGCCATCGCTGACGAAACCACCTCGACCAATATCGAGTTCGGGGTCGCTCGGATCCTCGAAGAGCTCGTCTGATTGTGGAATTGCGCATCTTTCCCGGCTGGTGGGTTGTCACTGCGGTCTTCATCGTCTTGTCGGCGACCTCAGGACTGATCTTCTACGGCCTTGCCGTCTACCTCGATGCCCTCACCGACGAGCAGTCGTTCTCGACCACGAGCGTCTCGCTCGCCACCTCGGTCTTCTTCATCGTCGCCGGTGTGGCCGGCCGGGTCATCGCTCCAATCATCGAGACGCGCGACATCCGAGTGGTGATTGCGCTTGGCGCCGTAATCGGCGGCGCAAGCCTCGCCGTCCTCGGCACGGTCGACTCGCTCGTCGAGCTTTACACGGTCTACGTCGTGCTCGCACTCGGCTTCGCAATGGCAGGTGTGCTGCCAGCCACAACCCTCGTGACTCGCTGGTTCCATGGGCGCCGTGCGCTCGCGCTTGCCATCGCCTCAACCGGGTTGTCCGTCGGCGGCCTCACCTACACCCAGTTCGCCGCTTGGCTGATCGGCGATCGCAGTCTCTCCGATGCAGCTCCGATACTCGGCTTCGTCTATGTCGTGTCGATCCTTGCCATGCTGCCGCTGCTGATCCCATCACCAGCCCACCGGGGGCTCGAGCCAGAAGGTGCCGATACCACTGCGAACGACGGCACGGTCGACGGCATCGACTACGACACCGCCATCCGCACCCGTTTCTTCGTCGTTGGGCTCATTGGTTTCGTCTTGGCAATGGGCGCCCAGGTCGGTGGCCTCTCCCAGATCGCAAATCTCGGCTCCGAACGGGTCGATTCCTCGACCGGTGCCCTTGCGGTGTCGGCGATCGCGGTCGGCAGCGCGATCGGGCGCCTCGTCGGGGGCTCCTTTGCCGACCGCCTCCCGTTGGTCACGTTCACCATCGTGCTCGCTGTCGTGCAGGGGGTCACACTGATCGGCATCGCGTTTGCTGACGCTCGCATCGCCCTCGTGATCGTCGCTTTCTGCTTTGGCACCACGATCGGCAACCTCTTGATGCTCCAACCGCTGCTGATCGCCAGCGCATTCGGCGTCAAGGCGTACCCGCGCATCTTCGCCTTCCAGCAAGTCGTCGTCACCGTTGGCATCGCCGGCGGGCCCCTGCTGCTCGGTGCGCTGCGCGATGCTTCGTCGTATCGCGCGAGCTACGTGGTCTCCGGGTTGTTGTCGATGGCAGCTGCAGCGGTGATGGCGGCGAGCGGGACCCGACGTCCGTCACCCGCGTCGGTCGTCTAGCGGAGTTCGGGGTAGGCGAACAGTGCTGGCGTTCCTCCGGTGTGGATGAAGACGATCTGGTCGTCGCTCGACCATCGACCGGCCCGGACATGATGGATGAGACCGGCCATGCCCTTGCCGGTGTACACCGGATCGAGGAGTACCCCCTCGAGCGTGGCGCACAATTCGACGGCCTCGTGCATCGCACCGGTCGGCACCCCGTAGGCCTCGCCGACGTGGGTGTCGTCGATCACGACAGCGGAATGGCCGAAGGTGCGGTCGAGGCCGAGTTGTTCGATGACCCCTTCAGCGAGCGAGCGAACGATCGGTGCGAGGTACTCGTCAGAACCACCCGCACTCACGCCCAGAACCGGCACGGCCGACCGCTTGATCGCGAGTCCGGCGATGAGCCCGGCCTGCGTGCCGCCGGAGCTGGTGGCATGGACGATCTCGGCCGGCGTGAACCCCACGGCGTCGGCTTGTCGCAGGATCTCCACAGCGGCGGTGCGGTAACCGAACGCCCCGACGACCGACGACCCACCGAGCGGGATGGCATACGGCCTGCGACCGGCTGCCTGAAGTTCTTCGGCCCGCGCGGCGAGCACGGCGTTCATGTCGGTGCCGGCAGGATGATCGAGCACGGTGGCGCTGAGCAGCGCGTTGAGTTGGAGGTTGCCGCCCCGGTTGTAGGCATCGGGCCACTCGGGGAAGCGATGCTCGAGCAGGAGTTCGCACTCGATGCCGAGGCGGGCGGCGGCGGCTGCGGTCTGCCGGCAGTGATTGCTCTGCGTCGCACCGATCGTGAGCACGACGTCGGCACCCTGCTCAAGCGCATCGGCCAGGAGGTACTCGAGCTTGCGGACCTTGTTGCCGCCGATCGCAAGTCCGGTCGCGTCATCGCGTTTCATCCAGATCCGGGGGCCCCCGAGTGCAGCCGACAGGCGATCGAGTGGTTCGAGCGGGGTTGGAAGGTGAGCGAGGCTGACGTGCGGGATGGCGGTCGGCATGGCCGCAAGGTAGCGCCCGGTTACGCTCCGGTCATGGCCGTGATGACTCGTCAACCCGCCGACTGGACCGACCGTGCACCGCTCAAGATCCGATCCGTCCGCGAGATCCGCGCTACCCCCGAGGACGTGTGGGACGTGCTGTGCGATCACGAACGGTGGCCGGAGTGGTTCAGCGCGCTCGACAAGGCAGAGGCGGCCGGCGGAACCGGCCTCGGATCGACCCGCACCGTCTGGTTTGCGAAGAAGCCCATCCGCGAGGAGTTCATCGTCTGGGACGAGCCTCGTTCCTGGGGATTCTCCGTCGTTGAGGCCGAGGGCCCGCTTGGTCTCGTTACCGAGACGCTCAACGAGCGTGTCGATATCCAGGTCCTCTCCAATGACCGGGTTCGGGTCACCTACCTGATGGCATTCCAGCCGAAGCCCCGCTCCGGCCTACTCTTTCGCGTGCTCAAGCGACAGCTGTCGAGGAGCCTCCAACAAGCGCTCGCTGGGCTCGAGCGTCGCATCGAAGCGCAACGCGTCTGAGGGAGCGCTGTCGGGTCAGCTGACCCAGCTCTTCACCTTCTCGATGTCGGCCATCGGGTTAGGGCCGGTCGGCGAGATCTGCAGGTGTGTAACCCCGGCCGCCCGGTAGGCCTCCACTCGCTCGCGCACGAAGCCTTCGTCGCCGACGAGCGCTGTGGCGTCGAGATAGTCCTGAGGAACGAGCGCCATCGCCTCGTCCTTCTTGCCGTCGAGGTACAAGTCCTGGATCTGCTCGGCTTCCTGCTCGTAGCCGTACTTGCGGAAGATGTTGTTGTAGAAGTTCTTGCCCTTCGCGCCCATGCCACCGACGTACAGCGCCGTCATGAAGCGACCGGAGTCGCAGATCTTGCGGGCCATTTCGTCGTCGTCGGTGATGCACAGCGCGCCACCGGTCGAGACCTGAAGCGGGCCGAGGGCAGGATTACGCTTGGCGAGACCGGCGTCGAGATCAGCCTTCCACACACCGTCGGCCTTGTCGGGATGGAAGAAGGCGGGCAGCCAGCCGTCAGCGACCTCGGCGGTGAGCTCGACGTTCTTCGGGCCGAGCGAGGCGAGATAGATCGGGATGTCTTCGCGCATAGGGTGATTGATCAGCTTCAGTGGCTTGCCGAGCCCCGTGCCGTGACCCTCTGGGAGCGGGAGTTGGTAATTCGGGCCGTCGTGCACGACGACCTCTCGCCGCCAGATTGCGCGACAGATGTCCATGATTTCGCGCTGACGGCCGAGGGGTTTGTCGTACTTCACACCGTGGAACCCCTCGATGACCTGCGGGCCGGACGCTCCGAGGCCGAGGATGAAGCGCCCGCTCGATACTGCGTCGAGCCCGGCAGCGGTCATGGCGATCGTGCTAGGGGTGCGGCCGTAGATGTTGAAGATGCCCGAACCGAGTTCCATGGTGTCGGTCTTTGCGGCGAGGTAGCCGAGGATCGATACCGCGTCGAAGCCGTAGAGCTCGGGCACCCAGCCGACATCGATGCCGGCCTTCTCCAGATCGGCGGCTTCGGCAGCGGCCAGCCGCGGGTCGCCTGAGTACGTGAGCATCATCGACAGCTTCATGGCGCAGAGCGTATGCGGGACACGGCGCGAAGAGAAACTGGCAGTACGTATGCCAAAACCTCTACCCTCGCAGCATGACGACCTACGGGGACTGGAACGGCACGATCGGGCGCACCGTCGAGGACTCGACACCGGACTGGCCCGAACCAATCCATCCCGGCGAAGCTGCACCCAACGTCGTCGTCGTGCTCCTCGACGATCTCGGCTTTTCGCAGCTCGGGTGTTACGGCTCATCGATCGACACACCGAACATCGACGCCCTCGCCGCCGATGGCCTGCGCTACACGAACTTCCATGTGACACCGCTGTGCTCTCCTACTCGTGCGGCCCTCCTCACCGGCCGCAACCACCACGCCGTCGGCATGCGGGGCGTTTCAAACATGAACAGCGGCTTCCCCAACCTCACCGGGCAGATCTCCGACCACGCCGCGACGATGGCCGAGGTGCTGCACGACGAGGGCTACTCGACGTTCGCCGTCGGCAAGTGGCACCTCGCCCCCATGGAGCAGTGCTCAGCGGCCGGCCCCTACGGCCAGTGGCCACTGCAACGGGGCTTTGATCGCTTCTACGGCTTCCTCGACGGCGAGACCGACCAGTTCAGCCCGTCGCTGACCTACGACAACCACCACATCGACCCGCCGAAGGGCCCCGATGAGGGCTACCACATCAGCGAGGACATCATCGACAAGGCGATCCAGTTCATGCACGACTCCGTGTCGGTGCGCCCCGATCGCCCGTTCTTTCTCTACGCCGCCTTCGGTGCCACCCACGCGCCACACCAGGCACCGCGGTCCTACCTCGACAAGTACCGCGGCGCGTTCGACCAAGGCTGGGACGACGTCCGCGCCGAATGGTTCGCCCGCCAGCAGGAGTTGGGCCTGCACATCGAAGGCACCCAACTTGCGCCCCGCAACCCGGGTGTCGAGGCGTGGGACGACATGCCCGAGGTGCACCAACGCCTCGCAGCCCGTCTCCAGGAGGCATTTGCTGCGTTCCTTGAGCACACCGACGCCCAGGTTGGGCGCCTGATCGACTCGCTGCGCAACCTCGGGCAACTCGACAACACCATCCTGATGGTGCTGGCCGACAACGGTGCCTCCCAGGAAGGTGGTCCGTTCGGTGTCATGCATGAGATGAAGTTCTTCAACGGCATTCTCGAAACGCCGGAGCAGGCCATCGACCACCTCGACGAAATCGGTGGTCCGCACAGCCACACCAACTACCCGTGGGGCTGGGCCCAAGCCGGCAACACGCCTTTCAAGTGGTACAAGCAGAACACGCACGAAGGTGGCGTGCATGTGCCGCTCGTCGTGCACTGGCCCGAGGGCCTCGGCGATTTCGGCGGCGAACTCCGCCACCAGTTCCACCACATCAACGACATCGCACCAACCATCTACGAGGCGTGCGGCGTCGCACCCAAGGACACCTACAGAGGTCGCGAACAGATGCCGATCAGCGGCACCTCGCTCGGCTACACGTTCACAGGCACCGACGAGCCGAGCCGTAAAGAGGTCCAGTACTTCGAGATGGGCGGCCACCGAGGCATCTGGCTCGACGGCTGGAAAGCGGTCACCCGGCACGAAGCCGGTACCTCGTTCGACGACGACACATGGGAGCTGTACCACGTTGCGGTCGACCCATCGGAATGCACCGATCTCGCCGCATCGAACCCCGAGAAGCTCGCTGATCTCATCGACTGCTGGTGGGAGGAGGCCGAACTCCACGGTGTGCTCCCCCTTGACGACCGCATGCTCCAACTCTTCGGTACCCGCCACCGCGACCGATCGCCTCACCCGGCCAGCAGGCACTATGTCTACCGGCCACCGATCGCACCCCTGCCGTCGCAGGCTGGTGCGTCGCTCGGCGGCCGTAGCTTCGACGCGATCGCCACCGTGCGCCGCGAAGCGGGTCAGGGCGGCGTGCTCTTCGCGACCGGCACGGAGAA
>PBTQ01000007.1 GCA_002729125.1 Acidimicrobiaceae bacterium
CACGGTGGAACTCACGGACCATCCACGGGTAAGGGTGCGGACCCATGACCGAGCCGAGGCAGTAGTGGGTGTCCTCGACTGCGGAGACCCAGTAGCGCATTGCTTCGTTGACGGCGTCCTTAAGGGTCTGGCTGCCCGTCTCGGCGGGCCGGACCTCGGCCCCGAGCAGCTGCATCCGGAAGACGTTGAGCTTTTGGCGTTCAATGTCGACGGTGCCCATGTACACGACGCACTCCATGCCAAACAGGGCGGCGGCCGTCGCACTGGCGACGCCGTGCTGGCCCGCACCGGTCTCGGCGACGATGCGGGTCTTGCCCATGCGCTTGGCTAGCAATGCCTGGCCGAGCACATTGTTGATCTTGTGGCTGCCGGTGTGGTTGAGATCCTCTCGCTTGAAGAGGATGCGGCAGCCGAGTTCTTCACCGAGACGATCGCATTCCGTCAGCGGCGACGGACGGCCGGCATACGTGCGCAGCAGATGGTCGAGTTCGTTCCGGAATGCGGGATCGCCCCATGCGTCGCGAAAGGCCCGGTCGAGTTCCTGGCAGGCAGGAACCAGAGTCTCCGGGACGTACATGCCGCCGAAGTCGCCGAAGCGACCCGACTCGTTGGGTTCGGCCATGGTCATGACAGGAAGTCCTCTTCCCAGTTGTATGGAGCGTCTTCGGTCTTCGCCCCCGACGCATCGTCGGGCAGCTGTGCACCTGCGGCGCGGGCGTTGGCGATGAATTCGCGGAGCTTGACCGGGTCCTTACGGCCCGGGGCGGACTCAACGCCGGTGGCGACATCGACGCCCCATGGGCAGACCCGGGCGATGGCGTCGGCGACGTTGCCCGGATGCAGCCCTCCAGCGAGCAGCACCCGGTGACCGGCCGACGGCGCACCTTCGGCGAGCGACCAGTCGAAAACCTCGCCACTGCCAGGTTCAGCACCGTCGATCATGATCGCGTCGGCGCCGAAATCAGCGACCCGCGACAGGGCGGGGTGACCGGCGGCGAACGCCTTGATCACCACGGGAACTCGGGATCGAACTCGACGGGCATCCTCGGCGGATTCGTCGCCGTGGAGTTGGGCGGCGCGCAAGCCCGCCCTCTGCACGATCTCGACCACCCGCTCGGGCAGTTCGTTGCAAAAAATCCCGACCGTCATCGTCTCGGGCGGGAGGCGACGAACGATGTCACGAGCGCGGTCAACGGCGATCTGACGCTTCGACCCAGGGACGAAGTTCAGCCCGAGCGCATCGGCTCCCATTCCGACGGCGAGAAGGCCGTCCTCCTCGCTCGTGACGCCGCAGATCTTCACGAACACCCTCTGGAAACTACTCGCCCGCTCAGGGAGAGCGACCACCTTTGCGTCAGACGAGTCCGCGAAGGTCACGGATCTCCTGCGCCGGATCGCCTGAGGTCACGAGCGTTTCGCCGACGAGAAGGGCGTGATAGCCCGCCTCGGCAAGCGCAGCGGCATCGCTGCGATCCCGCACGCCAGACTCTGCGACCCGCACCACGCCTGCCGGCATCTGTGGGGCCATGCGGATCGCTCGTTCCTGGTCGACCTCGAAGGTCACCAGGTCGCGCTGGTTCACACCGACGAGATCACCCCCGACAACGAGGGCCCGTTCCAGCTCGCGTTCGTCGTGAATCTCGATCAAGGCATCGAGACCTACCTCGGTCGCAAGAGCATGGAAGTCGCTCAACTCCGCGTCGTCGAGCGCTGCAGCGATCAGCAGCACACAGTCGGCACCCATGAGCCGCGCATCGACCACGTCGCAGGGGTCGACCGTGAAGTCCTTTCTAATGACCGGCAGCGAGACCGCTGCACGGGCCGCCTGGAGATCCTCCACCGACCCACCGAACCATTCGACATCGGTGAGAACCGACAGACACGACGCTCCACCCGCTTCGTAGGTGCGGGCCAGCGCGGCGGCGTCAAGATCGGCGAAGAGATCACCCTTGCTCGGCGAACGTCGCTTGACCTCGCTGATCACACCGATCGGATCCGTGCTAGCCAGCGCCGAGCGGAAGCCCCTCGTCGGAGGCAGGCCCGCACACTGCTCGACGAGCGCGTCGAGGGACCGGGTGTCCGCAGCCACCGACGCCCGGTGTGCCTCAAGGATCCGGTCGAGATAGGTCTCGGGCAGGGCTACAGGCCCTTGCCGGCGGCCGGCGTGAGCATGACGAGCTCTGGCGCGCCAGCCATGACATCGCCAAGGGCTCCCATCAATGCCTTCATGGCGTCGGAGCCGCTGTGCACGGCGAGGGCATCACCGTCGGCATATAGCTCATAGATGTACGCCGTGTTCTCGTCGTCGTTCTGGCCCCAGTTGAGGATGTATATCTCGGTCCCTGCCTCGGACTCGACAGCGTCAAGCATGGCGCCGAACGCATCGAGGAAGGTCTCCTTGGCGTCGGGCTTGATGGGGAGCTTGGCGAGAACTGCGGTCTTTGACATGACCTGCATGTTACGGCGCACAGTGCTCAGGGACGAATCTCTGCTCGTGACGCCGGACCGATCAGAAGCGGCGCTCGTGTTTGGCCGCCATGCCAACCGCGATGATCGGAGCGACCATGAAGGACAGGCCGCCGAACACCATCGCAATCAACCCGAGGGTCACGACTTCGAGGATTCCGACGAGTGCACCGATGGCCAACGACAAGAACCCACCCACGATGAGGGCCGCAGGCATGAGCTGGAACCAGCGGGGCAGTGAGCTGTCGGTGATCGGGCGATCATCTCGCTCATCGAACGGGTCCTCATCGTCGTCGCTGTCGTCAAAGGGCCGAAAGGTCTGCCCTGCGGTCGTCGACGCCTGGAACCCGCCACTCGGGCGTTGCCCACGTTCCGCCCGAAGGCGCTGCCGGTCATAGAGCGAACGTTCGTCGACATCGCCCAGCACCGACCATGCCGCGTTGATCTCGCGCATGCGATCCTCCGCCGAGAGACGAGCGATCTCGGACTCGGTGTGGAAGTCAGGATGCGCATAGCGGGCGGCCTGCAGGTACGCCTTCTTGATCTCCACCATCGATGCGTCAGGCATGACGCCCAGGACCTCGTAGTGACCCACGGGGGCAGCGTAGGCCCTGAACCGAGCCGTCCTCACACGTTCATCACACGTTCGTCACATCTATGAGGCACGATCAAGGACATGAGCGACGAACCGGTCATCGTCATCGTCGAAGACGACCCCAACATCGCCGACCTCGTCGAGCTGTACCTCCGCCGCGATGGCTACCGGCCCTACCAGGCCTCCACCGGGGAGCGTGCGCTCCAGGTGATCGCCGAACGAAGCCCCGAGCTCGTCCTGCTCGATGTCGGCCTCCCGGGCGAGCTCGACGGTCTCGGTGTCTGCCGCGCCATCCGGGCCGAGTCCGACATTCCGATCATCTTCCTCACCGCCCGCGACGCGGAGATCGATCGGGTCCTCGGGCTCGAACTCGGTGCCGACGACTATGTCACCAAACCATTTTCGCCCCGTGAACTTGTCGCTCGCGTCAAGGCGATCCTCCGCCGCAGCAGCGGCACACCCTCCGCCGCAGGCCGGCCAACACCGATCGACCTCGGCTGGGACCTCGTGGTCGATCCCGGCCGACGCGAAGTGACCCTGGCGGGTGAGCCGGTTGCCCTCGCCACTCGCGAGTTCGACCTTCTGCACTACCTCGCCGAGCACCGAGGACTCGCTCTGAGCCGCCTCCAGCTGCTCGACGGCGTCTGGGGTGTGGGGTGGGTCGGCGATGACCGAACGGTCGACGTCCACGTCCGTCAGCTTCGCAAGAAGCTTGGCGACGCGCTTCGACTTGAGACGGTCTGGGGCGTGGGGTACCGCCTTGACTGAACGGGCACGCTCATGAGGCGCCGACTGACCGCCGCAACCGTCGGAACGGTCGTCGCCGCGCTCCTGCTCGTTGGCGTCGGCACCACCGTGCTCACGGCGGTCAACGCCCGCGCCGACACCGAAGCCGATCTGCGCGAAACGGTCGAATCGTTGAGCGAACTCCTCATCGAACTCACGATCGTGCCCGACGCCAGCGAGACCGGCCGGGACATCCGGGCTCGACTTCAAACCCTCGCCGACTCCCTAAGCGTCGATGGCATCGGCCTTCTGGTGATCCCCCCCAACCGTAATCCGATCGGCAGCCTTCCCGACGGCCTCACGGTCGAGGACCTCGACACCGACCTGCTTCGAGCTGGCGAGACGCAGAGCAACCGAGATGGCGACCTCCTCTGGGCAGCCCGCGGGTATGTCACCAGGAGGGGCACCCAACAGCTCGTCGTGATGACCGACGAACCCGATCCGCTTCTGATGCCGTCGTTTCGCTGGTTCATGCTGGCCTCGCTGGCGACCATCGTCGTCGCTGCGCTCGTTGCAGGACGCGTCAGCCGCTCGCTCACCGGACCGATCCGGGCATCCCGTGATGTCGCCCGACGCATCGCCGCCGGTGACCTCGACGCCCGCATCCCCGACGCGACAGCCGCTTGGCGAGACGAGGTCGGCGAGCTGGTCGCCTCAATCAACTCGATGGCCGACAACCTTCAACGATCGAACGCACTCGAACGCCAGTTCCTCATGTCGGTGAGCCATGATCTCCGCACCCCACTCACCTCGATCAAGGGCTACGCAGAGGCACTCACCGACGGAGCGATCGTCGATCACCAGCAGGCCGGCCGAGTTATCGAGACCGAGGCTGATCGCCTGGAGCGTCTGGTCGGTGACCTTTTGCTCCTCGCCCGTCTCGAAAGCACCGACTTCCCCCTCGATCGACGCACGGTTGCGCTCAACGAGCTGGTCGACGCCACCGTCACTGGCCTCCAACACGAGGCTCGCGGGCGCGAGGTAACCCTCACCACCCGGATCTCCGACATCCCTCTCTGGGCCGATCTCGACCCGGACCGCTACGGACAGATCATCGGCAACCTGGTCGGCAACGCACTGCGGTTTGCTGACCGTGAGGTCTCCGTGACCCTCTGGTCAGCCGAGGGCGGTGCCCATCTATCGGTGGGCGACGACGGCCCGGGCATCGCCGAGGCCGATCTGCCCCACGTGTTCGAGCGTCTCTACGTCGCCGAGCACAGCCCGGCGGTGCAGGAGAGCGGCAGCGGCCTCGGCCTCGCCATCGTGCGTGATCTGACCGAACGTATGGGGGGTTCAGTGACAGCTCGGCGATCGTCGCTCGGAGGGGCTGAGTTCGTGGTCAGCTTTGCGCCGGCGCCACCACCGACGCCATGACCGCGCCGACCATGACCTGATCGCCGATCTCGACCTTGCGCATCAGCGGCGCCAGTGCGACATCGCCGGCGGCGGACGTGACCACCCCCACGATGTCCTCACCAAAGGTGACCTCATCGCCGACGTTGACGTCACCCGAGGCGTGCAGCACTCGCACCGGTCGGGGCACATTGCCGCCGCGGCTGTCGATGCGAGCAACGAGTTCCTGCCCGGTATAGCAGCCCTTGGTGAAGCTCACCGAGAGATCGATCAGCTGCTGACCCCCCTCCCCCGGGATGGTCTCGTCGGTGAGTTCGGCGCCCATGCGCGGCATGCCCGCACGAATGCGTTGGCGCTCGTCGGTAGGGTCGTCGGCGCCCGGCCACGTGAGCGGCGCATCGATCGTGGCGTCGACCGCCTCGATCGTGGCGTCGGTGCGGAGAAGAAAGCGGCGGAGTCGGGCGACGAGAGTGTCGCGGTGGCCTGCGTCGATGTCGAGAACGAACGTCTCGTCATTCACCTGCTGAATTCGGAACCAGGCGTCGAGCTTGCCCGTCGGCTGCAGGACGAGCGACCAGGCCACCTCGCCGGCGGCGAGTGACTCGATGTCCTGGCTGATCTGCCCCTGGAGGTAGGCGGAGGCGTCGGGGCCGCTCACCCGGATGGCTTCACGGGAACTCACGACGCTGTCTCCTGACGGGCCTGCCAGCGCGCCGCGCTCATTCGCCGCGCCGCAGGAACTGCGGCGAGCAACGCCTTGGCCTTGTTCTGACACTCGAGATGCTCGTCGACCGCAACGGAGTCGGCCACGACGCCGGCACCGGCCTGCACCGAGGCTGTGCCGTTGCTGACGAGCATCGTGCGGATCGTGATCGCCGTGTCGACGTTGCCGGAGAAGTCGAGATAGCCGACAACACCGCCGTATGGCCCCCGCTTCACCGGTTCGAGTTCGTCGATGATCTCCATCGCCCGCACCTTCGGAGCTCCCGTGAGCGTGCCGGCGGGAAGGGTGGCGCGCAGCACGTCGATCGCTGTACGGCCCTCGGCGAGCGCGCCGCTCACCTGCGACGTGAGGTGCATGACATGGCTGTACTTCTCCAGCGTCATCATCTCGTCGATCTGCAGCGAACCGAACTCGACCACGCGACCGACATCGTTGCGGGCAAGGTCGACGAGCATGACGTGCTCGGCGATTTCCTTGGGGTGCTCGATGAGCTCGGCCGCCAGGCGACGGTCGTGTTCCTCGGTTTTGCCTCGCTTGCGGGTGCCGGCGATCGGGCGACTGATGACCCGGTTGTCAAGCAGCTGCACCATCGGCTCCGGTGAGCCCCCGACGACTTCGAGGTCGCCATGCCGCAGGAAATACATGTATGGGCTCGGGTTGACCTGACGCAGGACCCGGTACAGATCGAAGGCCTCCGCGTCGAGATCGAGATCGAAGCGCTGAGCGAGGACGACCTGGAAGATGTCGCCTGCGAGGATGTACTCACGGGCCGTCTCGACGGCGGCGCAATACTCAGCCTCCCCCATCGTCGAGTTGACCTCGGGGATTGGGTCGGAGGGATCCGGGAGCGACATCAGTGGTTCGTCGATGGCTCGGGCACCATCGTCGGCGAGCTGATGGATCTGGGCGACCGCTGTGTCGTAGGCGGCCCGCAGGTCGGTGTCGTCGTTGATGACGACGTTCGCGAGCAGCGTGACCCGCTGTCGCCAGTGGTCGTACACGGCGAGTTCGCCGATCATCGAGATCACGGCATCGGGGTGACGGAGATCATCCGTGGGCACGTGGGGAAGATGCTCGACCTCACGCACGACGTCGTAGCCGAGGTAGCCGATCAGACCGCCGTGCAGCGGCGGTAGATCGTCGAGTTCAGGCGAGCGATAGTGGGCGAGCAGACGCTCGAGCGCCGCGAGCAATCCCTCTCCGGGGTCGATGTCGATGCCGAGGTCACCGATCACCTGCAGCCGGCCGTCCTTCGACACCAGGGTTCCCTGCGGGCGTCGACCGATGAACGACCACCGGCTCCACCGGTCGCCGTTATCGACCGACTCGAGCAGGAACCCCTCGTCGTCGCCGACGACTCGGGCGAATGCGGCGACGGGTGTGGTGAGATCCGCCAGGACCTCGGCCCAGACCGGCACCACCGTGTGGTCGGCCGCCAGAGCGATGAACTCGTCGAAATCGGGGCGGATCCGCATCAGGCGAAGCGGAGCGTCTCCGCGTCCTCGACGGCCCGGTAGTAACAGGTCTGACGGGTCTGGCCAGCGTCGTCTTTGGTATGGCACACACCGGTACCGGCTTTGCGGACCTTGTAGATCAGGCTGTTCTGCTCGCAGTTCACGGCGACCTCGACCAGGTCGAGCACATCGCCCGACGTGGCGCCCTTGTGCCAGATCTGCGCGCGAGACGTGCTGTAGAGCACGGCGGAGCCGCGGGCGAGGGTCTCGCGGTAGGCCTCTTCGTTGGCGTAGCCGATGAAGAGCACATCGCCGGAGTCGGCGTCCTGCAGCACGACCGGAACGACCTGGTGCCCCGCTCGACCGATCTTGCCGATCTTGTCGAAATCGAGTTGGACCTTGAGGCCCTCTTCCAGCGCTTCGCTCATGATGTCCAGCGTATTGGGTCCGACCGCCCGCCCCTGCCTAGATTTTGCCGCATGGACGCTGAACTCGCCCGCCTCGACGCTGTCGGTCTTGCCGGGGCCATCCGTACCGGTCAGCTGTCCCCTGCGGAGGCGCTCGAGTCGAGCATCCGACGCATGGAGGCCGTTGACGGTGACATCAACGCCGTGATCCATCGCCACCTCGACGGGGCGAGAGCATCGATCGACTCGCTCCCCGACGGCCCCTTCCGCGGCGTGCCGATGTTGATGAAGGATCTGTCGGCCTGCGAAGCCGGACGTCCTCATCACCAGGGTGTGCGGGCGCTCAGAGATCACGGAGCCGTCGCCGACCGAGACTCCCATCTCGTCGAGGCCTACCGGGATGCAGGTTTCCTCTCCTTCGGACGAACGAATACAGCCGAGCTCGGCGCCGGCGCCACCACCGAGCCGCTCGCCTACGGTCCGACCCGCAACCCTTGGGATCTCGCGCGTGGACCGGGTGGTTCGTCCGGCGGCGCAGCCGCTGCGGTCGCTGCGGGTGTGCTGCCGGCGGCAAACGCAAGCGATGGCGGAGGTTCGATCCGTATCCCTGCGGCGATGTGTGGCCTGGTTGGCCTCAAGCCGAGCCGCGGCCGAATCTCGATGGGACCTCACATGGATGAGTGGGGCAACTCGGTTCAACACGTCGTGTGTCACACGGTGCGTGACTCGGCGGCGATCCTCGACGCCACCATCGTGCACGTTCCCGGTGACGGCGTCATCGCACCGCGTCAGGACGAACCCTACGCCGACCTCGTCGGCCGGGATCCCGGCCGGCTCCGTATCGGGTTCCTCGATCACGCCATCCGCGCGAACACCGAGATCGACCCCGACGTCGCCGACGCAGTTCGTGCGACCGCCGCCCGACTCGAGGCGCTTGGCCACCATGTTGAGCCCAGCGTGCCCGCTCGCCTGCTCGACGAATCCCATATCACGGCGTGGGGTCCCGCCTTCGCCGCCGGCACCGCTGCATCAGTGGCGGCGATCGCCGCGGAGATCGGCCGAGAGCTCGACGACGGCGACATCGAACCCTGGACGATGTTCATCGCCGAGCGGGCCTCGATGTTTCCACCGGCGGCCGTCATTGGCGCCCAAAAGGCAATGACCACATTCCGGCGCGATACGGCGACATGGTGGGCCGACGGCTTCGACCTGTTGCTCACACCCACCTGTCTGCGTCCGGCACCGAGGCTCGGCGAGATGGCCCCAGACAACGACGACCTGACGGGCGTGCAGGTCACGACCCTGCACTACTCGCAGCTGACTCAGCCCTTTAACGTCACCGGTCAACCGGCGATCTCGTTGCCGCTCGCCCGCAGCAGTGAGGGTCTGCCCATCGGGCTCCAGTTCGTGGCGCCCTACGCCCGTGAGGATCTCTTGCTCTCGCTCGCCGGGCAGTTGGAGAGCGAGTACCGCTGGGCTGACGAACGGGCTCCTCTACACCCCTGAGGGCGGCCGAGGACGTCTGAGCGTGAGGTTCAGAGGTACAGGCCGGTGGAACCCTCATCGAGGCGTTCCGCGGCGACGGCGTGGATGTCGCGTTCGCGAAGCACGATGTAGTCGGTGCCGTTGACCTCGACCTCGTACCGGTCTTCAGGGTTGAAGAGCACCTGGTCGCCGGATTCGATCGTGCGGACATTGGGGCCGACGGCGACAATCTCGGCCCAGGTCAGGCGCTTGCCGACCTGAGCGGTCGCCGGGATAAGGATGCCGCCGCTGCTGCGGCGCTCCCCCTCGGCATCGCCCAGCTTTACCAGGATCCGGTCGTTCAGCATCTTGACCGGAAGGCGGTCGTCATCGTGCAGGGAGTTCTCGGCGGTCACCCGGGGAACGCTACCGGTACGTTGTCGGCATGGAACCTGTTGAGGTCGAGACCATCCGGTTCGAGGTCGATGCAGGTATCACCCTGGAGGGCGACCGACTCACCCCCACCCACCCCGTGGGCGGGGCCGTCGTCTGTCACCCCCACCCGCTCTACGGCGGCTCTCGCCGAGATGCCGTCGTAGACTCGGTCACCCGAGCGCTCGTCGACGCCGGCTGGGACGTGCTCCGCTTCGACTTCCGTGGCGCGGGAGGTTCGACCGGTAACCACGGCGGCGGGATACCAGAGCAACTGGATTTGCGGGCGGCGATCGACGTTGTCGCCGACGATCGTCCTGTGATCGTCGCCGGCTACAGCTTTGGTGCCGATGTCGCGCTCTCGGTGACTGATTCGCGAATCAGCCGTTGGATCACGGTCGCTCCGGTGCTGTCGATCTTCACCGAGTTCGCCGCCGCCCACGACGCCCGCCCCAAGACGTTGATCGCCGCCGCCCACGACCAGTTCCGGACGGCGGCCGAGCTCAGCTCGGCGGTGGACGCCTGGAGCAAGACCGAAGTCGTCATAGTCGAGGGAGCCGATCACTTCTTCCACGGTGCCCAGCGGACGATCGTCGACGCGATCAGCGCGGTCCTCGTCTGATCAGGCGTCGGGTGGCCGAACGGTCACACCCGCCTCGAGCATCAACGCCTTCGCCTCGCCGACGGCGTGCTCGCCGAAGTGGAAGATACTGGCGGCCAAGACGGCATCGGCTCCACCCTCCGTGACGCCTTCGACGAGATGCTCGAGTGCGCCAACTCCCCCCGAGGCGATGACCGGCACATCGACGGCCGACGTGATCGTCGAGGTGAGCGGCAGGTCGAAGCCGTTTTTGGTGCCGTCGCGATCCATCGATGTGAGCAGGATCTCCCCGGCACCGAGACGCACGACTTCCTTGGCCCATGCGACGGCATCGATGCCAGTGCGGGTACGTCCTCCATGCGTGAAGACCTCAAAGCCCGAAGCGGCGTCGTCGCTGCCACGTGCGTCGATCGCGACGACACAGCACTGCGCCCCGAACTTCCGGCTGATCTCACGGATCAACTCGGGCCGCTTCACGGCCGCCGTGTTGACCGACACTTTGTCGGCGCCGGCCATCAATAGGCGACGGGCATCATCGACCGTGCGGATACCTCCGCCGATCGTGAACGGAATGAAGACCTGTTCGGCGACCGCCCGGGCCATCTCCACGGTGGTGTCGCGCTCACCAGACGACGCCGTGATGTCGAGGAACACGAGTTCGTCGGCGCCCTGCTCGTCGTAGCGGGCTGCAAGTTCGACCGGATCGCCGGCATCGCGGATGTCGATAAAGTTGACACCCTTCACGACGCGTCCGTCGTCGACGTCGAGACACGGGATCACCCGGATGGCACGAATGCTCACGACTCGATCTCCAGCGCTGCGACACCCTCGGCGACGGTGAAGCGACCTTCGTACATCGCCTTCCCGGTGATCGCACCGGCAAGACGGCGTCCCCCGACATCGATCTCGACGAGCGCCCTAAGGTCGGCGATGGAGCCGATACCACCGGACGCGATGACGTCGACTGGTGTCGCCTCCACGACCTCACGAAGGCCCACGAGGTCGGGGCCCTCCAGGGTTCCGTCGCGGGAGATGTCGGTGACGACGAAAGCGTCGACCCCCGCACTTGCAAACGAACGAGCCACGTCGAGCACACTGCGACCGCTGCCGACGAGCCACCCATCGGTGGCGACCTCGCCGGCCTTCGCGTCAAGACCAACCGCCACCCGATAGTCGGCGGCGAGATCCCGCACGAAATCCGGGTCGGTGAGGGCGGCGGTGCCGATCACGACCCGCTCCACGCCGGCGTCGAAGAGAGCGAGAGCGGCGTCCCGGTTGCGCACGCCACCACCGGTCTGCAGGGGGACGGGCACGGCCGCTGCAATAGCAGCAACGACGTCGCGGTTCTCCGGCACGCCGGTGCGGGCTGCGTCGAGGTCGACGACGTGGATCCAGCCGGCTCCCGATTCAGCGAAAGCGAGCGCTTGGGCGACAGGATCGTCGCTATAGACCGTCTCCTGGCCGTAGTCGCCCTGGTGGAGACGCACGCACTTGCCGTTGCGGAGATCGATGGCGGGAAACAGCTCCATCTCAGGCCTCTCGAGCCGCAGCAACGAAGTTTTCGAGGATCCGGAGACCGTTCCGCCCCGATTTCTCGGGGTGGAACTGGCAGGCCCACACATGGTCGCGCCCGACCGCAGCCACGAGGTTGTCGCCGTACGCACAGGTCGCCACCACGTCGGGTCCTGGCTGAGCGGCATACGAGTGCACGAAGTACACCCAGGCGTCGTCGGCCAAACCCTCGAACATCGGATGATCGACAACCGTGCGGTCGATCATGTTCCACTGCATCTGTGGGCGCTTGACCGTGTCGGGAAGCGCAATGATGCGCTGGTCGAAGACACCGAGACCATCGACGCCCGGCGATTCGTCGGAGCCCGAGAACAGCACCTGCATCCCGACACAGATACCGAAGAACGGGACTCCTGCCGCGATGCGTTCGTGGGTGACCTCGTCGAGTCCGACCGAGCGGATCGCCTCGACACACGGGCCGAACGCCCCGACGCCGGGCAGCACGACACCGTCGGCCGCAGCAATCACGGCCGGGTCGCGGGTCAGCACGGCGTTGGCGCCGGCATGCGCGAACCCTTTGTGGGCCGAGTGCAGGTTGCCGATCCCGTAGTCAAGGATCGCGATCGTGGGTTCACGCACGACCCGCCCCACTCAGAGGGTGCCCTTGGTCGAGGGCAGCGTGTCGCCTTCGACCCGCACAGCGTCGCGCAGCGCTCGGGCCACTCCCTTGAAGTTCGCCTCGATGATGTGATGCGTGTTCTTGCCGCGGCGACATACGACGTGCAGGGTGATCCCGGACGCCATCACAAAGGCGCGCCAGAACTCCTCGACCAGCTGCGGATCGAACGGCGGATCGCCGAGGATCTTCTCGCCCGGAAACTCGACCTCGTAGTGCAGGTAGGGACGACCTGAAAGGTCGAGCACGACCTCGACTGCGGCTTCGTCGAGCGGGACACAGTTCGATGCGAAACGGCGAACGCCTCGCTTGTCGCCCCATGCCACCCGGAAGGTCTCGCCGAGTGCGATACCGACGTCTTCGACCGTGTGGTGGGCATCGATCTCAAGATCGCCCGTGGCGTGGACCTTGAGATCAAAGCCGCCGTGACGACCAAGCTGGTCGAGCATGTGACTGAAGAAGGGCAGGCCGGTGTCGATGTCGGTCTGACCAGAGCCGTCGAGATCGAGCACAATGTCGATCTCGGTCTCCTTGGTGGTGCGCTGGTTGGCAGCGGTACGGCTCACGTGAGTACCTCCGTGAGAGCTTCGAGGAATCGGTCGTCTTCGTCGGGCGTGCCGATCGTGACCCGCAGACAGCCCTGAAGGCGGGGCCAGCTGGCGCAGTTGCGCACGAGCACGGATCGGTCGACAAGACCCTGCCACACGTCCTCGCCGGACAGGTGCTGGGGTCGGAGGAGAACAAAATTCGAACCTGACGGCCACACGTCGACCGGCAGGTCGGCGAGACCGGCCAAGAGCCGCTCGCGCTCGTCGACCAGACGGGCGACCCGATCGTTCATGGCGTCGAGATGGTCGAGTGCGACCTCGCCGGCGATCTGTGTCATGGCGTCGAGGTGGTACGGCAGGACAACCTTCTCGAGCTCGTCGATGACCCACGACGGGGCGAGGAGATAGCCGAGACGAACGGCTGCCATCGCCCAAGTCTTAGAGTAGGTACGACTGACGACGAGCGGGATGTCGTCGCCGAGCAGCGTGATGGCGGAGAAGTCGGCGAACTGCCCGTAGGCCTCGTCAACGCAGAGCAAGCCGCCGTTCGCCGCCGTGAGTTCGAGCACCCGCCGAATCGATGCTTCCGGATCGACGACGCCGGTCGGGTTGTTCGGCGAGCAGAGAAATACGACATCCGGGCGGTGTTCGACGATGACTCGCTCCACTTCGTCGAGATCGAGCGAGAAGTCATCGTTGCGTTCGCCCTCGATCACCGTGGTGCCCGTGATGCGGCTGAGATGGCTGTGCAGCGCATAGGTAGGTTCGAAGACGGCGGCGCTGCGACCCGGACCGGCGAAGGTCAACAGCAGTGTCTGCAAGACCTCGTTGGAACCGTTGGCGGCGAAGACCTGCGAAGCGGAAAGGGCGTAGTTCGCGCCGATGCGCGAGCGGAGGTCCGATGCGCTGCGCTGCGGATAGCGGTGCCAGGCGATCTCCACGACACGCGCTGCGACGGCATCGGCGAAGCCTTCCGGAGGCGGCTCGGGACTTTCGTTGGTGTTGAGCCGGACATCGACGTCGATCTGGGGCGAGTGGTAGCCCGCCATCAGCGCAACGGACTCGCGAGCCGTGGGCCGGCTCATCGGTCCGCTCCTCGACGCAGGCGGATCGAGGCGGCGTGAGCGTCGAGACCTTCAGCGCCGGCGAGCGTCTCGACGGCGTCGCCCATGGTCTCAAGACCCGCTTGCTCCACGAAGACGATGTGCACGTCCTTCATGAAGTCGTGCACGGTCAGGGCGCTCGCAAAGCGGGCGGTGCCGTTGGTGGGCAGCACATGGCTTGGCCCGGCGACATAGTCGCCGAGCGAGGCCGGGGCGTAGCGGCCGCAGAACACGGCACCGGCGTTGCGCACCATAGCGACGAGTGCCTCATTGTCGGCCGTCTGGATCTCGAGGTGCTCGGGCGCGATGAAATTGGAGACGGCCATGGCCTGCTCCTGCGAGTCGGTAATGACCACCATGCCACTCGTGCCGAGGGTCGACTCGATCTCGGCACGACGCGGCGCGTCGGTGACGAGCCGCTCGATCGATGCCGTGACCTCGTCGGCGAATGCGTCGTTCCACGTGACGAACCACGCAAGGCCGTTGGGACCGTGCTCAGCCTGCAAAATCACATCGACGGCGGCGAAATCGGCCGGATCGGTGCCGTCGGCGACCACGACCACCTCGGATGGCCCTGCGAAGGACGACGGAACGCCGACCGTGCCTGCGACCTCCTGCTTGGCGAGAGCGACATAGATGTTGCCGGGACCGACGATGACATCAACGGGCCGAATCGACTCGGTGCCATGAGCGACCGCGCCGATCGCTTGAGCACCTCCGACCGACACGACCTCGTGGGCACCTGCGATCTTCGCAGCAGCAAGCACGATGTCGGGGACCTTGCCATCAGGGCCGGGAGGGACACACACGACGATCTGTTCAACGCCCGCCACCCGCGCCGGCACCGCCGTCATGAGCACGGTCGAGGGATAGACGGCCCGGCCTCCGGGGACGTAGCAGGCCGCCCGCTCCACGGCGCAGTGCATGCCACGAATCGACACACCGGGCTGCTCGACCATGACATCGGCCGGCATCTGGGCCTGGTGATAGGCCGCGATGCGTTCGGCGGCGAACTCGAGGGCGGCTCGGACGTCGGGCTCGATGCGCTCGGTAGCGGCGGCAAGTTCGGTATCAGCGACCACGAGGGAGTCGAGTTCGACACCGTCGAAGCGGCTCGTGTACTCGCGGACGGCGACGTCGCCCCGCTCGGCCACAGCGGCAAGAATTTCCCGCACGACGTCGACTGGCCCGCCGGTCGGCGTCTCGGGCCGCGGCAGGACCTCGCTCAGGTCACCGGTGAAACCTCGGAGGTCGATGCGTCGAAGCACGCAGTCACGCTATCGCCCGGGCTGTGCGGCCCCTGCGAGTTTCCCGGCATGATGCACCCATGGATTCCGACATCGCCGAACTGTCCTCGATCACCACCGTGGTCTCCGACCTTGCCCTGCGGGTCGCCGGTG
This sequence comes from Acidimicrobiaceae bacterium, assembly GCA_002729125.1. GTDB lineage: Bacteria > Actinomycetota > Acidimicrobiia > Acidimicrobiales > Aldehydirespiratoraceae > UBA11606. The sequence continues at coordinate 15,522 of PBTQ01000007.1, forward strand.
TCGCCGAGCGCCGCCAACACGATCCCGATGACCCGATCGTCGCCCGCCTTCACGAGATCGAACGCAGCCTGGTCACGGCGCAGCGGCGCCTCCGCGACGTCGGCCGAGCGCTCGACTGAGGTAGGCGAGCCCGCGCCACTGCGCCCCTGGACC
>PBTQ01000029.1 GCA_002729125.1 Acidimicrobiaceae bacterium
CTCGACCCTCCCCGTGCGCCGCGCCCAGTCGAAATAGCGGCGCAGCACCGACGCCTTGCGAGCGATCGTTCGGCGGGCGTAGCCGGAACGGTCGAGATCGGCGAGGTAGGCCCGCAACGTCCGCCGCCCAACCGCCTCAGGATCGGTGACGCCGTGCTCGTCGAGCCAGGCGACCGCCGCCACCATGTCACGCTCATAGACGCTGCGGGTCGACGGAGCGATACGCGTGAGCGACTCGAGCCAGGTGGAGACATCCCAGGTGGCCACACCCTCACTGTAGCCGTGCCCCAAGCATGGTGATGGAGCAGCCACGTCATGCGTAACGCATCCGGTCAGGTCGTCAACGACGTGACCGGATGCGACCAACTCGGCGAGCGAGGTGACGACATCGAGCACTGGTCGCCCGCTTCGGGCAGTGACCTCGTCGACCGACGCGGAGCCGTCGTCGACTGCATCGAAAACCGCCCGGAGATGCGACGGGACGATGACCTCTGCCCCATTGACGGTGATGCGCCTGAGGGGCCATGACGCTCCCGACGACACGATTGCCGCCCGGACGCGATCGCAGGCCTCGCGACACGACGCATCGGGCAGGCCGACGATCGAAAAACCGGGTAGACCGTCGGCAACATGAACCTCGACGGTAACAGACCGGCCCTCGACGCCGGACAGGGTGGCTGACGCCAGGGTGGCGAGAATGGGACCTCCACGAAAGAACGGTTGGAGGTCGCCGTCACGCCGACGACCGATCACATGGCGTTCCTAGGTCAGGACTGGGACAACACCTCGCGGGTGTAGCGGACGACCGCGTCGAGTTCAGCACTCGAGAGCGAACCTGAGAACGACGGCATGGCATTGCGGCCGTTGGCGATCAGCAACCGCTGATCAGCCGGATCGGGGTAGGCGATGATCACCTGCCCGTCGCTCAACTTCGGACCGGTGCCGCCCCCACCACCGGCGCCATGACAGTTCGCACAGCGCCGCGAGTACACGTCGCGTCCCATCGTCAACGCCGGATCGGGGGTGCCGTCGGGGCCGAGGGGAACCTCGGGTGACTCACCAGCGCACGCACCGAGTGCGAGGACGAAGGCGACCAGAAGAACGATGCGAACTAGCACGGAGGCCAAGGTGGCGGAACGCACGTCGACGACGATACTGACCCCATGGGAATGGACCCCACACGGCCGCATCGGCGTCGACCCGCCGACTACGTGTTCGTCGGCGCAACAATCGTTGCTGGCATCCTCTTGCTGCTGTGGGTCTTCTTCGGGAGCGCGTGATGGACAATCCAGAGGCGTACGGGGAGGTCGATGTCCGTTTCCTGCAGCCGCACCAAGCGAACAAGTGGTACGTGTGTCCGAACTGCAACCGAGACATCGAGCCGGGCACCGGCCACTACGCGATCGTGCCCAAGGAAGCTCCTGACCTGCGTCGGCACTGGCACCGAGGCTGCTGGGACGGCCGCAGGACCCGCAAGGCACGCACGAAGAAGAAGGGCCGCTAGCGCGACGTACCGAGTGGTCACCACTCGATCAGAACGCCGCTTCGATGATCTCGATCTGTGAACCAGTGACCGTGGCGACATCGAATCGGAGACGACCACATCGACCGAGGGCGTCGAGCCATGACATGGCGGTGCGACGCAGGAAGCGTTGCTTCTGCTCATCGATCGCGTCGAAGCCCGAGCCGAACCGCCCACTGCTTTGAGTCTTGACCTCGCAGAACACGATCTCGTCGCCCCGCGTCATCCCGAGGTCGAGCTCGCCGCCCCGCACACGCCAGTCGGGATCGACAACGACGTAGCCCGCGGACTCGTAGTGGCGCTTCGCGAGGCGCTCACCCCGCTGCCCGAAGGCAACTCTGGATTTGTCGGACGTGGCCACGCCCCGAACCTAGGAGCGGGTGTGACAGCGTCGGCACGCTGACGCAGCGCGATCAGTTGTCGCGCTTCTCCTTGATCTTGGCAGCCTTGCCGATGCGGTCGCGCAAGTAGTAGAGCTTCGCTCGACGGACGTCGCCGCGGCTCACGAACTCAACCCGCTCGACAATGGGGGTGTGGACGGGGAAGGTGCGCTCGACACCCACACCGAAGCTGAGCTTGCGAACCGTGTAGGTCTCCTGCAGGCCCGAACCCTGACGGCGGATGACGACACCCTCGAACACCTGGGTGCGCTCACGGTTGCCCTCGATCACACGAACGTGGACCTTGAGGGTGTCGCCGGGGGCGAACTCGGGGATGTCGTCCCGCTTGCTGAGATTGTCGATGAGATCGGTGGGCTGCATCGCTGCGCTCCATACGGATCGGGAGAATGGACCATCGGCGGGACGGACTGCCCGGGCCGACCGACAATGCTAGGGGGACGGCCGTGCGTTGCCACCCTCCACACCGTGGCGATCAGGGGAACCGGAATGATCACTTCGGATTGCTCTTCCAGAGCGCCCCGAACTCAGCGCTCGGGAAGATCGATCCCGAACTCGTCGAGTGCTCGCTGCTCGTCGTCGCTGAGACCGCCGCGGGCGTCAAGAAGGTCGGGGCGGTTGTGCGCCGTGCGTTCGATCGCCTTGGCGAGGCGCCAGCGAGCGACCTTGCCGTGGTCGCCGGACCGCAACACGTCGGGGCTTCCCCACCCGCGGAATTCCGCCGGACGGGTGTAGTGCGGGTACTCGAGCAGCCCGTCAGTGAACGACTCGTCTTCGACCGAGGTCGCATTGCCGAGCACACCCGGCACGAGGCGGCCGACCGCCTCGATGATCATCGCTGCGGCGACCTCTCCACCGGCGAGGACGACATCACCAACCGAGATCTCGCCGTCGCACAGATGTTCGCGGACCCGCTCGTCGACACCTTCGTAGCGGCCGCACAGCAACGAGAAGCCGTCGAGCTCGGCGAGTTCGTGGGCCATCGATTGGTCGAAGCGACGACCTGAGGGCGACAGGTAGAACAGTGGCCGCGGCGGCTCGATGGCCTCGACGGCGCCAAAGAGGGGCTCCGGCATCATCACCATGCCGGCGCCCCCGCCGAAGGGGGCGTCGTCGACCGTGTTGTGAACGTCGGTCGTGGTCTGACGCAGGTCGTGCACTCGGATATCGAGATGGCCGTCGCTGCGACCACGCCCGATCACCGACTGGTCGGCGATGTGGTCGACCATCTGCGGAAAAATCGAGAAGACGTCAATCCGCATTGCGTCAGTCCTGATCTCGTTCCGAGGCAGCTTCGTCAAGATCGAACAAGCCGACGGGCGCGTCGACATGGATCTCGTCGTTGGGAGTGTGCGACACCACAAACTGCACCGGCACGAGGGTGCCGCTGTCGAGTTCGAGCAGGTCGGAGGCCGGGTTCTCAAGCAGGCGAGCGACAGTGCCGCGGGCGATGCCATCCTGGTCGATCACGGTGGCCCCGATGAGTTCGTGCACCCACAACTCGTCGGGGTCGTCGATCGGCTCGCCGAGCAGCACAACATTGCGCAGCGCATCGGCGGCGTCGCGGTCGTGCACCCCCTCGAACACGACGAGCCACGAACCCTTGTGTGGACGTGCCGAACGAACCTCAAGAGGGCCACTGGCGGTCTCGAGCACCGACCCGGGGTCGAGGCGCTCGGTCCGGTTGGAGGTGAGCAGCACGCTCACCTCACCGCGCACACCGTGTGGACGGGAGATGCGGCCGATCTCGAGCACGTCAGTCGACGAACTCGACCTCGATGGCGGTGACGTCGTCGTCGACGCCTGCAGCGCGCACCACGGTGCGGATGGCCGAGGCGACGCGGCCCCGCTTTCCGATCACACGGCCCATGTCGCCGTCGGCGACCGAGACGTCGAGGCGAATGCCGCCGTCGGTCTCCCTCTGGGCAACCGACACGCCATCGGGGTTGTCGACGATCTGCTTCACGACGAACTCGCAGACGCGGCTGGCGGCGTCGGCGCTCACTCGTCGCCACCCTCGGCGTCGGCGGTGTCATCCACTGCTTCAGCGTCGTCGCCGGCGTCAGCTTCGTCGGCGACGTCCTCCACCTCGGAATCCGCAGCCTCAGCGGCCCCGGCTTCCTTCTCGAGCTGCTTCTTGCTCTTGCGGGCGGCACGCTCGGGAATGGCGGCGTCGAATGCCTCGCCAGTGTGTTCGGTCCAGGCGCCGGAGATCTTCAAGAGCTTCTCGACCCGTTCGGTCGGCTGGGCGCCGTTGGCGAGCCAGTGAACGGCACGCTCGTTGTCCATCTTGACGACCGACGGGTCCTGGCGAGGCTCGTAGGTGCCGATGATTTCGATGAAGCGGCCGTTGCGCGGCGAGCGCGAGTCGGCGGCGACGACACGGTAGGTGGGCTGCTTTTTCTTACCCATCCGCATGAGACGGAGCTTGACGGCCATGAGGTGATCTCTTCTTGTCTGCTTCGGAGTTCTTCATCGGGCGCTTGGAGGCCCGAGCGACCGGATCATTCAACCTGACTGGCGCATCTGTTCCAACCTCCGACCCAGAGTCGAACCGTCGATCAGTTGTTGGGCAGGCTCGGGAAGCCCGGGGGGAGCCCCTCGCCAGCCTCGAGGCCGGGGAGCGTGAGGGGCGACTTCGGCACGGCGGCCGGCCCCTTCTCCGTGACACGGCCGCCTTTGCGGCGCCCGCCCTTCTGCTTGCCCTTCTTGTTGTTCTTACCTCTGCGGTTTTTGGGGTTCTGCTTCTTCGTGCCGAAGCCTGCGAACTGCTTCATCATCTTGCGCATCTGCGTGAACTGGTCGAGCAGGTTCTTCACGTCGCCGGGCTGCATACCGGCACCCTGTGCGATGCGCTGGCGACGGGAGCCATCGATCAGGTCGGGGTCGGCGCGTTCGGCCGGGGTCATCGAGCGGATGATGCCTTCGATGCGGGCGATCTGACGGTCGTCGATCTCGACATCGCGGGCTTCCTTGGGGATACCCGGCATCATGCCCATCAGGTTGCCGATAGGGCCCATCTTCTTGATCTGCTGCATCTGCTCGAGGAAGTCATCGAGCGTGAAGGTGCCCTCCATGAGGCGGGCTGCAGCTTCTTCGGCTTGTTCGGCTTCGAAGGCCTCTTCGGCCTTCTCGATGAGCGTCTCAACGTCGCCCATGCCGAGAATGCGGCTGGCAAGACGATCGGGGTGGAAGGTCTCGAAGTCGTCGAGCTTCTCGCCGGTCGAGGCGAACGTGATCGGCTTGCCGACGACCTCCTTGACGGAGAGCGCCGCACCACCGCGGGCATCACCGTCGAGCTTGGTCAAGATGACACCGTCGAGCTCGAGGGTGTCGTTGAACGCCTTTGCGGTGTTGACCGCGTCCTGACCGGTCATCGCATCGATGACAAGGAAGGTGTAATCGGGCTGGACCTGGCCGGAGATCTGGCGGACCTGCTCCATCAACGCTTCGTCGATCGCCAGACGTCCGGCGGTATCGACGATGACAACGTCGCGCCCGGTGCGTTCGGCCTCCGCGATGGCCTTCGAAGCAACATCGACGGGATCGGTCGGTTCGGAGAAAACCGGCACGCCGACCTGTCCGGCGAGGGTGCGGAGCTGTTCGACCGCGGCGGGGCGTTGAAGGTCGGCACCCACGAGCAGAGGGTTGCGCCCCTGCTTCTTGAACCACTGAGCAAGCTTGCCGGTGTTGGTGGTCTTACCGGCACCCTGCAGGCCCGCCATCAGCACGACGGTGGGCGGCTTGGAGGCGTAGGTGATCTTCATCGCCTCGCCACCGAGGCTTGTCGTCAACTCCTCAAGGACGATCTTGATGACCTGCTGAGCCGGGTTGAGGGCTTTCGACAGCTCCTCACCCACCGAACGCTCGCGAATGCGACCGACGAGGTTCTTGGCGACGTCGAGGTTGACGTCGGCTTCCAGCAGGGCGAGGCGGATCTCGCGCAGGACATCGTCGACATCGGCCTCGGTCAACTTGCCGCGGCCCCGGAGGCGACTGAAGATTTCGTCAAATCGATCGGACAGTGTCTCGAACATGTTGGGGTCAGGGTAGCGGCGTCTCCAGTCGGTCAAGATGGCCTTGCAGCCGGCCGGCTCACCCGACGACGGCTCGGACATCCGGCCTCGCTAACGTGTCTATGGTGAACTTCACCTTGCGCCAGTGGGGCGTGATCGCCGCGCTTTCAGCAGGCTTCATTGTCGCTGCCATCATCGTGAGCAAGGACTCGTTGACGCCCCAGGCGGTCGAGGTCCAAGCGTTCGACGAGACCGTCTGGTGCGAGACGGCCAATGCCATCAGCACGTGGCGCTCGATCCTTGATGGCTCGGTCGACGGCGACACGCTCGCCGACACCGTCAACCTCCAGACCACCCTCGACGAGGCCCGGGCAATCGCCCCCGCCGAGCTACGCACCAACGTGGCTCGCCTTTTCGACTTCGCGCTGTTGATGGTTCAGGCGGTCGAGCGGGCCGACGGCGACCTTGCCCTTGCCCTCCTCGACGCCCAGTCGAACACCGATCAGGTCCGGGTCCAGCAAGCGATCGCGTCGGTGAGCGGCTCCGTCGAGGGCTGCGGTCACACCCCGCTGACCACCCCGACTGCCTGAAACGCTGTGCCGCTTCGCGAGGACGGCGCTACTCGAACAGAGCGTCGACGAATTCGACCTCGTCGAACTCGACGAGATCGTTGATGCCCTCGCCCAGACCGACGAGCTTCACCGGCACGCCGAGTTCGGTGTGGATGGCGACGACGATGCCGCCCTTGGCCGAACCATCGAGTTTGGTGAGCACCACGCCCGAGACATCGACGGCGTCGGCGAACTGCTCGGCCTGACTCATGCCGTTCTGACCGGTGGTGGCGTCGATTACGAGCAGCGTTTCGGTGACGGTGCCGGTACCCTTCTCGGCCACCCGGCGAACCTTCGACAGCTCCTCCATGAGGTTGGTCTTGGTCTGCAGACGGCCGGCCGTGTCGGCCAGCACGACGTCGGCGTTGCGGGCATTGGCCGACTCGACGGCGTCGAACACCACCGACGACGGGTCGGCGCCCTCGGCACCGCGGACGATCGGCACATCGCTGCGCTCGGCCCACATGGTGAGCTGCTCCGCGGCGGCCGCCCGGAACGTGTCGCCGGCGGCGAGCACGATCTTCGTTCCGGCATCGACCTCGCGTTTTGCAAGCTTGCCGATCGTGGTGGTCTTGCCGACACCGTTGACGCCGACGAACAGCCACACCGCCGGGCCAGGTTGACCACCCACCGCTGCGACATCGGTCGACAGGGAGCGATCGAAGCCCGACAGCCGCTCGACCAGCTCGGCCTTCACAAGCGCCGGGAGCTCGGCCGCATCTTCGACGCTTCCAGCCTCGACCTTGGCCTTCACCGCCTCCATGATCTCGGTCGAGGTAGCGACACCGACATCGGCACGGATCAGCGCTTCTTCGAGCGCCTCCCAGGTGCCAGGGTCGATACCGCCGGCGAAGATACCGCCGAGGAAGCCACTGAGCGACGATCGTGCACCGGCGAGTCGATCACGAAACGACGGACGGGGCGCATCGTCCAGGACCGGTTCGCTCTCCACGATCGAGTCGGTGTCGGCCACCTCAATCCCGGAAAGGACGTCGGAGATGTCGACCACATCGGTGAGATCCGGCGGATCGATCGTGAGGCCCTCGTTGCGCTCGCGGCGGAGCACGACGAACGACGCAGAGATCATGACGATTGCGGCGATGGCGATGACGGTTGCGAGCAACATGAGACGGTGAGTCTACCGGTGGACGTGAACCTGCCCGGCGAGTCCTCGGGGTGTCAGTTGGATCCGACGGTGACGTCGAAGACGAGCCGCTCACCGCTGCGAAGCACCTCGATCTTCACCAGTTCGCCAGGACGGAAGAACTTGAAGTCCGCCGCCAGCTCCTCCATGGTCGCCACCACAACCCCGTCGACGGAGACGATCAGATCGCCAACCTCGAGACCAGCGTCGTCGGCGGGTTCACCAGGGACCACCGAAGTAACGCGAGCACCCAACGTTCCGTCGGTCGGCGTGTCGCCACTGACCCCGAGGAAACCGAGCTCGAGCGACTCGCCGTTGATGATCCGCTCGGCGATCAACACGATCGTGTCGCTCGGCACCGCAAAGCCCACGCCGGCGTTGTCGCTGGACCCGTCGGTGCGGATCGAGGTGTTCATGCCGATGACATGGCCGTCACGGTTGGCGAGCGCACCCCCGGAGTTTCCCGGGTTGATCGGGGCGTCGGTCTGGATCATCTCGACCGGCACCCGATTCGCCTCGTCGGATCCGCCGGAGGTGATGCGGTTCGTAGCACTGACAATGCCCGCCGTGACGGACTGGTCAAGGCCGAACGGCGAGCCGATGGCGACGGCCAACTGCCCGACCTCGATGGTCTCACTCGGAGCGAACGTAGCCTCGACGAGATCGAGGTCGCCGGGGTCGATCTGCACGACGGAGATGTCGCGGGCGGTATCGCCGCCGATCACGACTCCGCTGACCTCCACGCCATTGTGCAACAGCACGCTGACGGTGTCGGCGGTGTCGGTGACGTGGTCGTTGGTGACGATATAGCCGTTGGCCGCATCCCAGATAATCCCGCTGCCTTGACCAAAGCCGGTGCCGATCCGGACTACCGACGGCGTAACAGCGCGGGCCACTGCCGTGGCGGGCTCGATCGCGGCCTGCTCGAGGTCGACGATCGGGGGCGCCGTGGTGGCGGGAACGCCATTTGCATCGTACGCAGCGTTGGTAGCCGGCGTGACCGCCTGCTCCTGGATGACCGGAGCCGGCTCGGCCTGTTGCTCGCTGATCAGGTAGCCACCGACGACGAGAAGTGCACTGAGTGCCATACCGAGGAGGACACCGGCCGCAACCCGCCATCGGCCCCCGCTCGAGCCGGGGATCGGTGTGTGCGCAGCTGAGACATCGGGTGATGCCGAAGGGGACCCAGCCGACCAGTTGGGGGGAGGCGACGCCTGGTCGGCTGTACGAGGGGGAAGGCTCGAATGGGGCAACGGGGCCGTCGAGGGGGCCGCTCCGAATCCCGAGGAGGGGCCGGCGGCGCTGGGGGGAGGCGGTGGCGGCGGGACCGGAGCCCACGAGGAGGGGCCCGCCGAGCGGCCGGACGCAGGATCCGTCGATACGAACGGGGTCAGGGTGGGTGAGGTTTTCTCACCCGCCTCAATGCTGTCTGCTACAGGCCGCTGCTCGTCGGCGGGCACGCCCAACGAATCGGGGGGGCTCTCGTCGGGCAGTTCGTTGATCGGGTTTCGATCCATAGGCGAAAGGTAAGGGCTGAAGGCGAAAGGTCCCGTAAGCTGCCGAGAAAATCGACGTGAAGATCTCGACCTTCCCTCGGTACAACGTGTGCGAGGCCTAACCCGGATGCAGCCGATCGACAAAAACACGCCGGGTGCCGTCGAGGTCACGACCTGGCACCTTGAGATCACCGAGCCGGCGCTGGTTCCTGCGCCCACGCCCTCTCGACTCAACGCCGAGATCGTCGTCGCTGAGCGGATGACGGTGCCATTTGCCCGGTGGCTGTACCACTACGTCGGCGAGCCATGGCACTGGACCGACCGCAACGTCTTCGACGACGTCCGCTGGGAGACCACGATCTCCGCTCCCGACTACCGACACATCACGTGTGTCGTCGGAGGCGTACCGGTCGGGTTCTGCGAATACGAGCTGCAAGGATCGAGTGTCGAGATCACCTACTTCGGACTCGGTACCGACGTCCACGGTCATGGCCTCGGTGGCTGGTTCCTCACCGAGGCAATCCACCACGGGTTCTCGTTCGAAGGCGTGGAGCGCGTCTGGCTCCACACCTGCTCGCTCGACGGCCCTCATGCTCGAGCGAATTACGAGGCTCGAGGTATGCGTGTGTTCGACACCGAGGTCGGGTGGAAGGTGCTCCGCTGACCGACTCGCTCAGACGCCGGCTCCGGGCAGCGGCGACGCAAGGCTCCGCGGGAACCACAGAACGAAGGTTGAACCGTGTCCGATGTCAGAGGCAAGATCGACCCGACCGCCATGTGCCTCGACGATCTGGCGAACAATCGTGAGTCCGAGACCGGAACGGCCCTGTTGGCGGGCCTCCTCGCGGTCGCCGCGCCAGAAGCGTTGGAACACCCGGACATGGTTCTCCGGCGCAATGCCGGGGCCGTCATCAGCGACGGAAACGAAGTTCCAGTCGTCGAACCGGTCGGCCGACACCGTGACGTTCGTGCCGTCGGGCGCAAGTCGCACCGCGTTCGCGATCAGGTTGGCGACTGCGCGCCGAACCGCCGGAGCATCGCCACACACCGGGAGGACCTCGGTGGGCAGTTGCTTGGTGAGCACCAGACCTGCGGCGTTGGCCGGCGCGGCGAACTCATCGGCGAGATGGCTCACGAGCTGGGCGAGGTCGAACTCCTCCTCGCGCATCGCACGGGTGCCGTGGCGGGCGTAGACGAGCAGGTCGTCAACGAGCGTTGTCATGCGCTCGGCAGAGCGACCCACGACCTCACCTGCCGAGCGGAGTTCCTCGGCCTCGGCGTTGGGGTCGGAGAGCACGACATCGAGATTCGTTCGGATGACGGCGAGAGGGTTCCGGAGCTCGTGGCTGGCCTCGTGGATGAAGTCCCGCTGGTTCTCGAACGCCGCGTCGAGTCGGGTAAGCATGTCATCGAAGGTGTCGGCGAGTTGCTTCAACTCGTCATCGGGCCCTTCAAGTTCAATGCGGCGTGAAAGATCGGTGCCGGAGATCTCCCGCGCAACGGACGTGATGCGCCCGACCGGTCGCAACACGAGCCCGGCGACAAACCAGCCGACACCGAGACTGCCGATGAACAGCAGGCCGAGCGCACCGAAGGCATACGTACGGAGCTGATCGAGCGCCTGCTCGTTGACTTCGCGTTCGAAGACGGCGAGCGGGTCCTGGACTTCGAACTCGAGCGTGCCGATCATGTCGCGACCGTCAGTGCCACGGAACAGCACGGCGGCCTCTTCGGTGCGGGAGACATCTTGGTCCTCGAGACTCCGGGCGAGACCAGCATAGATGCCGCCGACGACCACGGTGGCGAGTCCGAAGAGCAGCACCGAGTAGAGCACCATGAGGCGGAACCGGATCGAGCCGGCCCACCCGGGCAGCGCCTCGGCGGCGCGGACAACCAGGGTCTCCTCAGCCATCGACGTCGGCGCCAGGGTCGATCAGTCGGTACCCGGATCCAATCACGGTCTCGATCGCCTGGGTCTCGTCACCCTCGGACAACTTACGACGTAGCGTGCCCACGGTGACCCGGACCGTGTTGGTGAACGGATCCGCATGCTCATCCCAGACGTGCTCAAGCAGGTGCTCCTGGGACAGGACCTGGTCGACGTGAGCCATGAAGTAGCGCAGCAGCGCGAATTCCTTGGCCGTGAGATCAAGTTCACGAGCACCGCGCTGGGCCCGCTTCGTCGCATCGTCGAGTTCGATGTCCCCGACCGTGAAAATCGCCGTGGTGCCCGCCGCCTCGCGACGCATGAGTGACCGCACACGGGCGGTGAGTTCGCCGAACGCAAACGGCTTGATCAGGTAATCGTCGGCGCCGTGATTGAGCCCCTCAATGCGTTCGTCGATGCTGTCGCGCGCCGTGAGCATAAGGATCCGCGGCTGCTCACCGCCGGGCGGGTTCTCCCGCAGCTGTGCGCAAACCTCGAGGCCATCCATACCCGGCATGGTGAGATCGAGGCAGATCAGATCGTAGGGGGTGAGTTCGGCTTTGCTCAGCGCTTCGGGGCCGTCGTGAGCGAGGTCGACGGCGTAACCCTCACGACGAAGTCCGAGGGCGACCGCCTCGGAGAGCTCGACTTCGTCATCGACCACAAGAATGCGCACGACGCCGAACCTAGCGCCGGGACCGGATTCCGCTCTCGTTTGTTTGCGCGTCTCGCGCGTCAGGCTCGCCACCACGACCGCAGCAGATCACCTCGCGCCGAAAACAGACTTAAGGATCGTGCCGATTTGCATGCGGTCGGTGCCGGCGACCCCCCGCCGCTCGCGCGACTCCTACTTGTCGGCGCCAACCACCCACATGGCGTAATACTGCGCCGCACCGCCGTAGGCGTGGCCCACTGCGGTCTTAGCACCGTCGACCTGATGGTCGCCGGCCAGGCCCATGACCTGAAGCGCAGCCTCACCAAAGCGGATCATGCCGGAGGCGCCGATCGGGTTAGACGACAGCACGCCACCCGAGCAGTTGACCGGAAGGTCGCCACCATCGATCGACGTGGCGCCCTCCTCGACCATCTTCCAGCCCTGCCCCTTCTCCGCGAAACCCAAGGATTCGAGCCACATCGGTTCGTACCAGGAGAACGGCACGTACATCTCGACGGCGTCGATCTCCTTGCGCCGGTCATGTATGCCTGCCTGGGCGAAGACATCGTCGGCGCAGGCCTCCGAGGCTGCAGGCGACACCATGTTGCGCCCTGCGAACGAGCCAGACTCAGACCGCATCGCAATGCCCTTGATCCAGGCGACCGGACCGTCGTGAGCCTCGGCGACCTTTTCGCTGCCCAGGACGATCGCACACGCACCGTCGGATGACGGGCAGGTCTCGCTGTACCGGATCGGATCCCACAGCATCGGCGACTCGACGACCTGTTCGAAGGTGAGGTCAGGCTGATGGAGGTGGGCATACGGGTTGTTGAGCGCATGCTTGCGGTCCTTGAGGGCCACCATGCAACCAATCAACTCGGGCGCCTCCGTCATCATCATGTAGCGACGGATGATCGGACTGAAATAGCCGCCGGCGCCGGCGTTGACCGACGTGGCAAACGGCTGAGGCAGCGAGAGCGCCCACATTGCGTTGGACTCCGACTGCTTCTCCCAGCCGATCGTGAGCACGGTCTCGTGCACACCGGACTGGATCATCGACGTGGCGACGCATGCGGTGGAGCCGCCAACCGACCCGGCGGTGTGGACCCGCATGATCGGCTTGCCGACGCACCCGAGGGCCTCGGCGAGGTACACCTCGGGCATCATCACGCCCTCGAAGAAGTCGGGTGCCTTACCCATGATCACGGCGTCGATGTCGTCCCAACGCTTGCCCGACATCTCGAGCGCATTGGTCGCGGCTTCCCGCAGCATCCCGGCCATCGAGCCGGGATAGGTGGTGTCGTACTTGGTCTGGCCGACCCCGAGAACGGCTGCTCGCTCCTTACCCATGACTCACTCCCCCTCCAGGACGGCGACAAGATTTTGTTGCAGACACGGACCGCTGGCGGCCGTGGCGACCGCCCGGTCGGCGTCACCGCGACTGATGCGTTGGGCTGCTTCTCCGAGACGGATCAACCCTGAGGCCATCATCGTGTGGGCGGCCTGCGCCCCGCCCGACGGATTGATCACGGTGTCCTCACCCAGGCCGAGGGCCTTCGTGAGTACCGCCTCGCTCGTCGAGAAGGGGGCGTGAAGTTCAGCGATGTCGATCTTGTCGTTGCCGACGCCGGCCTTCTCGGCGGCGATGCGGGCAGACATCGAGGTGGTGAGATCCCGCACCCCGAGGGTGTGGGCATCGGAACGGTGGTCGATCCCGCGGATCCATGCCGGACGATCACACAACTCACGAGCCTTGTCGTCGGCGGCGAGCACGATCACCGCACCGCCGTCGGAGGCGGCGGGCAGGTCGGATGGCCGCAACGGCGCCATCGCGTAGTCCTCGGCGAGGATCTCATCGACGGACTTCGGCGCAGTGCGCACGGCGTGTGGGTTGGACGCTGCGTGCGCACGCGAGCGACTGGCGATCTCGGCCAACTGCCGCTCGCTGACGACACCCTGTTCGAGCATATGGCGTGCAGCCATCGCTTCGATCGCAAAGGCGTCGGGCCACAGCGGCGCCACGTAGTACGGGTCCATCTGGGTGGCGAGCACGTCGCGCAGCGAACCGGGCGACGACTTGCCGTAGCTGTAGACGAAGGCGGTATCGATGTCGCCGCACTGCAGCTTCACCCACGCCTCGTAGAGCGCCCAGGCACCATCTTGTTCGACATGACTTTCGCTGATCGGCGGAACCGGACCAGTGCCATCGATCGTCATCACGAACGAGAAGGCCTGACCGGCGAGGAAGTCCGACGACCCCGAGCAGGTGAACCCCATCTCCTGTTGCGTGAGACCGACGGCATCCTTGGCCTCGTTCATAAGCGGCACCATGAACTCGACTTCGGACTCGATGTTGATCATGGCTTCTTGTCGCTGGCTGAAGGCGACGATGGCAACGTCCCTCACTGGTCGTCTCCTTGCTCGATGCGGCCGACTAGGGCGTAGTCAGCGATCACCTCGTCGGGTTCGCCGGTTGGTTCCCAGCCGAGGATGTTCTGAGCGCTCATCTCGAGTTCGTCGTCGGGCTTCCAGACGGCCCGCACCCGCATCCCAACACGGACATCCTCGGGCTCGACATTCATCCCGAGACCCATGAAGCCGACGGACGCACCGTCGAGGACGATCCACGCCGACACGTACGGCGGGGTGAGGTCGGGACGCATCTTGATCGGAACCCGGGTGATGTTGAACGACTCGATGTACCCGGTGTCGGGAAGGTCGACCAGTTCCGGAAGTGTCGGTTTGCCGGCCACGGAGGAAACCCCTCGGGGCGGTACCGAGACCTCGCCCGTCTCCGGGCACGTGTCACCGAGAATGCGCTTGTCCTTCATTGCCCGCAGGTATTGCGAGAGCGCCCGGCCCGGCGTGTAGGTGTACTCCATCCGGATCGGGGTTCGCACTGACTGGACCTGCTCGACGTCGCTCGGCATCGCAGCAGGCTCGCCGGTGGTCGAAGCGACAGCCGGGATGAAGCCGGCGATATCGGTGATGTGGCCCTCACGTTCGTCGCGCCACACGACCTCGACCCGCATACCGGTGGCCATGTCGTCGGCGGAGTCGACGAAGACCGCATGCAGCATCGGTGTATCGGCGCCGTCGAGGGTGATCATCGCCCAAGCGAACGGCTGGGTGAACGGCTGCTGTGCTCGGGGCTCGCCGTTCCACGTCCATGTGGTGACGGTGCCGACCGTGCCTACGGCGACGAGTTCGGACAGCGGCGCCGACGTGATCGGGTCGTACTCCAAGGGCGGGCACATCACGGTGCCGTCGGACCGGCGGACCCCGTGAATCACCCCTTCTCGCAGGCCGGTGAGGAATCCTCCGATCACCGGTCCGGTCGTTCGGGTGAAGGGGTATTCGAGCACCAGCGGTGCGGTGAGTACCTCGTCGGCCATCGTGCCTCCCCAAGATCTGGCACCCTCCGGTGCCCAGGGGCCGACCGTAGTAGGCCCGTTCGAAGAGGACGAAAACGACGAGTCATCGGCTGCGCTGCGCCCTGACGAAAGGCTCGGATGGAGGCGGGACTTGCTGAGGTTTCATCGGCAGCGCAGCAGCGAACTACCGTCACCGACCATGAAGATCGACGTGAGCCTCGGTGGCGACCTCGCAACCACACCCGACCATGCAGCGGGGCTGCGAACCGCAGGTATCGACGGCGGCTTCACGTTCGAGGGAAACAGCGACGTCTTCTTTCCTTTGGTGGCTGCTGCAAGCGCCGGCCTCGACCTCTATACGAACGTGGCCATTGCGTTCCCCCGCTCCCCAATGCACCTGGCGTACCAGGGCTGGGATCTCCAGCGGGCCACCGGTGGCCGCTTCGCCCTAGGGCTCGGGACGCAGATCAAGCCGCACATCGAGCGCCGGTACTCATCCACCTGGGACCGGCCGGTCGGGCGCATGGTCGACATCGTGAAGGCGACAAAAGCGATCTGGGCAAACTGGGCTGACGGCACACCGCTCGATCACCTCACCGACTTCCATCGGTTCGACCTGATGACACCGATCTTCGTGCCACCGCCGATGCCGTTCGCGCCACCGCCCATCTGGGCCGGTGCGCTCGGCCCCCAGATGACCAGAGCCATGGCCCGCCATGCCGACGGCGTGATCATTCATCCGTTCAACACCGGCGACTTCCTTGCGTCGTCGACGATGCCGGTGATCGAGGAGGGCCTCAAGGCCGGCGGGAAGACCCGCCACGACCTCACCCTCAACGTCGGCTGCATCTGCTCACCGAGCCTGACGGACGAGGACTACGAGCGCTCATCGCAGTCGATGCGAGGCAACCTCGCGTTCTACGGGTCGACACCCGCCTACAAGGTCACGCTGGACTACCACGGTCTCGGCGACCTCCAGCCGAAGCTGCGAGAGATGACGAAAACCGGCGCATGGGATCAACTCGGGTCCCTGATCGACGATGAGGTGCTCGATCTTCTTGCTGTGCGCGGCACGCCAACCGAGTGTGCTGCTCGTCTCCAGGCGGAGTACGGCGCACTGGCCGATCGCATCTCGTTGACCACCCACAACGCCTCGATCGAGGGCTTGGGCCAGATGGCGGCGGCGCTTCGGGCCCTCGGCTGATCGAGATCAGCTGAACAGGTCGTTGAGCCGTTCCTTGGCCCTCTGGTCGCCGAGTGGGCGACCGATGATGGCCTTGTCGGCGGTGACGATCACCGGCCGCTGCAGAAGTTTCGGGTGCGCGAGCAACACCTCGACGACCTTGTCATCATTGCCGATGTAGTCGTCCTCGATGAGTTCGAGCTTTTTGAACTGGGCATCCTTGCGGACAAGATTCTCAACCGGATCCTCGAGCTTGGCGATCAGGTCACGAAGGGCCGCTTCGTCCGGTGGGTTCTTCGTGTAGCGGATCTCTTCGAACTCGACGCCCATCTCCGTGGCGACCGCCACGGCGTTCTTGGACGACTGTCAATTGGGGTTGTGATAGATCGAAGTCATGACGGCGACTCTAGTCAGCCTCCGCTAGGGCCACGGAAGCTCGGCGTACTGATCGCGTAGCTCGAACTTCAGGATCTTCATCGTGGCGTTGCGCGGCAGCGCCTCACCGCGGATCACGAGCTGCTCGGGAATCTTCTGGGTCATCAAGCCGGCGGCCTTGCAGGCGGTGACCAACTCGTCGAAGGTCAGATCGGGCTGATCGGGGGCGGTCTCGACCACCGCGCAGACTCGCTCGCCGCGGTCGGGATCCGGCAGTCCGATGACGGCGGCATTCCCGACCTGAGGCAGCTCGTACAGCACGTTCTCGATCTCCGCTGCAGAGATGTTCTCACCCTTGCGGATGATGATGTCCTTGAGTCGACCGGTGAGGGTGACGTGGCCGTCGTCGTGCATCACACCGAGATCGCCGGTGCGGAAGCGGCCCTGCTCGTCGAAGGCGCCCGCTTCGAGCGACGGATCGGTGTAGCCCTTGAACAGCATTGGTCCGCCGACGCGCACCTCGCCTTCTGCGCCCGACTCGGCGAGTTCGCCGGTCTCGGGGTCGACGATGGAGACCGAACAGCCCTCGATCGGCGCGCCTTCGGTATTTGCGAGTTGGTCGTCGGTGTCGGATGGCGAACCGTTGCAGATCATCGGGCATTCGGTCATGCCGTAGCCGTGCACGATGGGCACCCCCATGCCCTCCTTCACTGCGTAGTAGACCTCGGGAGGCTTCGGCGCACCGCCACCCGCCATGAGTCGCAACGCAGGCATGACCTTGCCGTCGACCTTCTGATCCTCGGCGAGGAACATCTGGTAGAACGCGGTCGAGCCGCCCGCCATCGTGACACCGTGTTCGCCAAAGGCGGCCACTGCTCCGCCCGGCGTGAACTTCTCGATCAACACGGCCGGAAGCCCGAAGGCCAACATCATGACGATGTAGTCAGGACCGCCAATATGGGCATACGGGAAGGCCATCGAACCGACGTCGTCGCTGGTGACCTCGAGCGCCTTCCCGAGGCCGGTGCCGGCGGCAATGAGTGTCTGGTCGGTGTGGAGCACACCCTTGGGATCCGATGTCGTGCCCGATGTGTAGTAGCGCCAGCGGACAGGCGCTTCGCCGGCCGGGTACTCAGGCACCGGAGGCAGCGTGGCGGGTTCACCGATCGGCAGGTTTTCGTAGCCGTTGATGAGTGTCGGTGGCGTGTCGAGATCCGATGTCGCCTGGGTGACCATCGAGCCGTAGTCGAAACCGCCCCAGTCGCCGGGGTGCAGCACGAACTCGGCCTTGGTCTGCTTGATGCAGAAGCCGACTTCACGGTGACGGTAGATGTGGATGATCGGGTTCTGAATCGCGCCGAGTCGGCTAAGAGCGAAGCTCGAGATGATCGTCTCCATGCGGGTCGGCAACACCCACGTGACCGGAGTGCCCTCCCTAATGCCCGCGGCATGGAAACCAGCGGCGACTTGCTCGACCTCAGTGACGAACTCGGCAACGGTCAGCGACCGACCGGCATCTTCGATGAGCAACGGACGATCGGGTGACGACTCGTGGCGTGCGGCGAGCAACCCCCAGAACGAGGTGGCGTCGAGAATCGGTGCGGACATGCGAGACCCCCTGTGTCGAGGGGCACCGTAGCGAACCGGTGGCGGGCGAGCCGAACCACGCACACAACTTGTCTGTGCGGGGGGAACATCGATAGCCCCATCGGCAACGGCCCGCCCTCGATCGAGGAGCGGGCCGTGAGCCGAACACGTCTACTTATGTGGACGCTCGGTGGGCGTCGAGAGCGAGAGGCTCAGACGGCGTCGCCGTCGCGCTCGCCGGTGCGGATGCGGGCGGCGCTCTCGACCGAGGTCACCCAGACCTTGCCGTCGCCGATCTTGTCGGTACGAGCGGCATTGATGATGGCCTCGACGGCACCGTTGGCGCCGGCGTCGTCGACCAGCACCTCGATGCGGGTCTTGGGGGTGAAGGTCACGCGGTACTCGGTGCCGCGGTAGGTCTCGCTGTGGCCGCCCTGGCGGCCGAAGCCCTGGACCTCGGAGACGGTCATGCCCTGGACGCCGACCTCGGCGAGGGCGGACTTCACGTCCTCCAGCTTGAAGGGCTTGATGACGGCGGTGACGAGCTTCATGGGAATTCCTTCTTGGTGGGGCTCTGTGTACGGTTCGGATTGATACACAACATAGCGCCAGGCGCATGTGTGTCAATGTCTTCGTCAGAAAGCTGCCAGGTTCCCCCTCTATCATAAGCGGATTCCTGAAACCGTGGCCCTGCATCTGTAATTCGTATTGATACAATAAACGAATGGACTGCGGCACACCACTCATTCGCTACACCGACCGGGCTGGCGACGAACATCGCATGGTCATCCGCATGGAGTCCGCAAGCGCCGTCCCCCGGTTCGAGCAGCTGAGAGGCCAGATCTCGGTGATGGTCGCCGTCGGTCGGCTCGAACCGGGGAGTCGACTCCCGACCGTTCGCGAGCTCGCTGCTGCGCTCGACATGGCCCCCGGCACCGTCGCACGCGCCTACCGAGAACTCGAAACCGACGGCACGGTCATCACCCGCGGCAGAGCCGGCACCTTCGTCGCCGACGAGCCGCCCCACTCCGAACCACTCCGCGAACGCCGTGAGCGCGTTGCGGCCACCGCCGACGGGTTCGTGTTCGCGCTTGCCCAGCTTGGGCTTGGTCCCGACGAGATGCGCAACGCCTTCGACGACGCCCTCGACCGCGCCGCTGAGCAACCCGAGACCTGACTATCGCCGTCGCTACGAAAAACGGCGCAATGTCCTTCTGCGCAAAACGACGCAGTGCCCACCTGCGAAGGGCGGGCACTGCTTCTATACCCCTGGAGGGAGGTCGTTGTGCTGCTCTAACTTGCCATCAACGACGACCGTTACAACAGATTTTGAGAAGCTCTGAACGAACTGCGCTCAACGCTCACCCAGCCCCGTAGACGGGTGCAGGTGCCTGGGTTCCGTGGATCGAACGGTGGGCGAGTTCACCGGCCTCGGCCGCCGACATCATCCGTTCCCCGACCGATTCGACTAGACCCTTCTGCCAACCGTCGCAGACATTAAGCTGCCCACCGGTGACCTCAAAGACCCGACCTGTCACATCGCATGCATCGCTCCCCAGCCAGCAGACCAGCGGCGAGACATTCTCCGGGCCCTTCGGATCCCAGCCCTCGGGCGCCTCGGCCTCATAGAAGATGCCTGCGGTCATTCGGGTCCGGGCATCCGGCGCCACGGCGTTCGCGAGAACGCCATAGCGACCCCATTCCGCCGCCTGCTGGATCGTCAGCAGCGCGATCCCGGCCTTGGCCGTGGCGTAGTTGCCCTGACCGATCGAACCCGCCAGGCCTGCGCCCGACGAGGTATTGACGACACGAGCAACGACGGGAGTACCGCTCTTCGCCTGCTCACGCCAGAACTCAATGGCGTGGCGAGCCGGCGCGAAGTGGCCCTTGAGGTGGACCCTCGTCACGGAGTCCCACTCACCCTCCGACATACCGGCGAGCATGCGATCCTTCAAGAAGCCGGCGTTCAGCACGAGCGTGTCGAGTCCACCGAAGGTGTCGACCGCCTGCTGAATCATCGCCTGGGCCTGATCCCAATCGGCAACGTCGGAGGCGTTCGCTACCGCTTCTCCCCCGGCTGCGACGATCTCGTCGACGACCTCCTGCGCAGCATCGGATGTGCCTTCCGAGCCGTCGCGCTCCACACCGAGGTCGTTCACGACGACTTTGGCCCCCTCGGCGGCGAAAGCCAGCGCGTGGACGCGGCCGAGCCCTCGGGCTGCGCCAGTGACCACGACGACGCGCCCGTCACAGATCCCCATCAATTTCTCCTGACCGATTGACGTTTCCGGTCGGAAACATAGGGCTCCCACACACCCTTCGCAGCATCCGTCAGCTACAGGACCCGCTGGACTCGGCCCGCCGGTTGCCCGCTTCCATCGCCGACAACGATGCTCATCCTGCGCTGGACGGACCAGCCCGGTGCCCGACAACGAAATCCGCCGGGGCAGCTCCTGTGACCGCCTGCAATCGGGCGGAACCGATCGGGAAGCACCGGTCCGGAGTGCCAGCAGCGCCGAACACGATCTCATGCTCGAGCAGCGCAGGGTCGATGAGGGTCTCGATTCGCTCGGGATGTCCGAAGGGCGGCGTGCCGCCGATCGCATATCCAGTCGCCTGGCGGGCCTCGTCGGCATTCGCCATGCGGACGCTTCGCTCGAGACGGTCCGAGAGTGTGTCGAGGTCGAGACGGTTGTGGCCGGCTGTGAGGGCGAGCACCGGCCCGGTGTCGGTCATCACGAGCAGCGACTTGGCGATCTGCGACAGCTCGCAGCTGATGGCGTCCGCAGCGTCCGCAGCGGTGCGGGTGCCGTCCGGATAGGTGACGGGCTCGACGTCGATCCCCAACTCGGCTGCCGCCCGAAGAAACCGTTCGGCACCACCTTCCTCCGCCATCATAAACTCCTGGCGTCGATGACGTCGGCGCCGTAGCGGCCGATCACGTCGAGCGTGTGTTCCAGGCTGGTCGTGTCGAGCGTGACGTTGTTGCCGGTCACCCCGAGCGCAGCGCACTTGTCGACTGCCCGACGATGAGTGTCCGCCTGGAAGCCGGCGGATCCGGGCTGGCCGCCATCGGGGACGACGAAAACGATGTCGATTGGATCGTTGCGACCGGCCTCGTCGGTCCGACGACGCAGGTCGCTGATGAAGCGGGCGAGGTCGTCGGGGCCGTTGAGGACAGGCGATCTCGTGGTCTTTGCGAAGGCAGCGGGATTCGGCATCGGCATCCAGCCCTGCGCCCGATCGGCGACTCGCTGACGGGTCCGTCCGGCATTGCCGCCAATCCAGATCGGGATCGGCTGCTGAACCGGTGGCGGATCGGGAAGCACGACCGAGGTCCGGCCATCGGCCTCCGTGATCTCGACTCCCTCACCACGCCACACGGCATCGAGCACATCGAGTGCGCGGTCGAAACGATCGTTGCGATCGTCGAACGACACACCGAGTGCATCGAACTCCGCTGCGAGGTAACCGACTCCCACGCCGAGCGTCAGACGTCCACCGGAAATCCGGTCGAGGGTCGCAGCACTCTTTGCAAGGACGAGTGGGTGCCGATACCCGAGCACCGACAGGTTGGTGAGCACCCGGATGTCCGGGTCCGCGGCGACCGCAGCCGTCAGCGCCACGAATGGGTCGAGGCTGCTGTGCCCGCCGGCGGCAAGCCAGCGCTGTGGTGGAGCAGGGTGATCGGTGACGAACACGTGCTCGAACCCAGCGGCGGCGGCTGCACGAGTGACGGCGGTGATCGC
>PBTQ01000030.1 GCA_002729125.1 Acidimicrobiaceae bacterium
CACGTAACCTAAGTGCCCCGCTGTGTGCAGCCATCCAAAGTAATCCAGTATTCCCCAATCGACGTGGGCAAGCTCAGGCAGCGCTAATTCTGTGGCGGCACAGTCGGGAAACAACTGTCGTATTTGTAGTTTGCTCAGAGACTGCACGCCGATAAATGACCTAATGACATCGAGTGACAGTATAACGGCCAAGTCCTAGTTTTGCGTGGATCGGCAGCAGCTTGGGCACCATGTTCTTGGCGCTCATGCCCTGTCCGCGACTTCCTGTATGCTGCACCGCTGTCATCACGTTTATTCAAAGGGAGAATTTATGAGCGACTTACCAAGTTCTGGCCGGCAACTGCGTACGGAGGTTACCGCCGCAGGTGAACTGAAACTCAATCTTGTTGATGTTCCAACGGCGCCTCCGAAGTCCGAGCAAGTGGTTGTGCGGGTTGAGGCGTCGCCGATCAATCCCTCAGATCTGGGGCTCTTGTTGGGTATGGCCGACGTGTCTACAGCGAAACAAGTCGGCACTGACGACAACCCTGCTATCAGTGCACAAGTGCCGTCCGCCATCTTGCCTCACCTGAAGGCGCGTTGGGACGAGTCCATGCCGGTCGGCAACGAAGGGGGTGGTGTGGTCGTTGCGGCAGGGGACAGTGAAGCCTCGCAAGCATTGCTCGGCAAAACCGTCGGTGTTCTCGGCGGCGCCATGTACGGTCAATACCGCACCTTACATGTCAGCCAGTGTCTGGCGATGCATGAGGGCGTAACGCCGCGCGAAAGCGCATCGTGTTTTGTCAATCCGCTCACGGCTCTCGGTATGGTTGAGACCATGAATCGCGAGGGGTTCAAAGCGCTTATCCACACCGCTGCTGCCTCCAATTTGGGGCAAATGCTGCAAAAAATCTGTCTCAACGACGGCGTTGCGTTGGTAAATATTGTGCGTAAACCCGAGCAGGCAGACCTGTTACGCAGTATAGGTGCCAGTCATGTGTGCGATTCGAGCCAGGACTCCTTTATGGCGGACCTTACCGCAGCGATTGCAGAGACCGGGGCTTATCTAGCGTTTGACGCCACTGGCGGCGGTGAACTGGCTAACCAAATTCTTATCGCGATGGAGGCGGCCGCAAATCAGACGGCTACAGAATACAGCCGCTATGGCTCGACTCAGGACAAGCAGGTTTACATTTACGGTGGGCTAGAGCGGCGTTCGACCACCCTGACACGCAGTTATGGCATGCAGTGGGGCGTTGGGGGTTGGTTGTTAACGCCGTTTTTGCAAAAGGTAGGTCCCGAGCGTGCAGAACAATTGCGTCAGCGGGTGGCCGATGAAATCAAGACCACATTCGCCAGCGGCTATACCGAGGAAATTTCCCTCGCTCAAGCTCTGCAAGTAGAGGTTTTGCAAACCTATGCACTGCAGGCGACGGGTAAGAAGTTTTTAATTAACCCGGCTCTGTAGGCGCGGACTCGAATGAGTGTCACGGTTCGGGGCATGGTTAGGCTGCGGTGCGATTAGTACCGCGGTATTGGCCGTGCCCTGAGCCATCAACAGGTATGTAGGCGTTAATGGCAACACATCGGAGCTGGCCGGCCGGTCGCTGCTCAGTTTGCTTGTGCGATAGACCCAATTTGAAGATTCGCACAGGCCTCATAAGCAATGCTGTAGCTGTGGCAGCGGGCGTCATGATCAAAAATCTGCGCGGTGATGATCAATTCATCGACTTGGGTTTTTTCGACAAATTCAGCAACCTGATCGTGGATCTGTTTGGCGTCGCCGACCGCTGCTGCGGCGTCGGATTGAGCTAGAATACTTTGCTCGGCGGTGGTCAGCGTGGTTTCGAAGTTGTCGACGGGTGCCGGCAATGGCCCAGGACGGCCTTGGCGCATATTCAGCAGCGCCCGCAATCCGGAGCTACGTAAATACTGGGCCTCGGCTTCGGTATCCGCCGCGCAGATGTTGTAACCCAGCATGACGTAGGGTGCGCTGAGTTGTTCCGACGGGGTGAACTCCTCGCGGTATAGGGCGATCGCGCGCATCATCGCCGCGGGCGCGAAATGCGACGCAAACGCGAACGGCAGACCTAGAATGGCCGCCAGTTGCGCGCCAAATAAACTGGAACCCAGAATGTATAGGGGCACATGGGACCCTTGGCCTGGGATGGCCAGAACTTTCTGATTTTCCTGCGCATCCGCCAAGTAGCCTTTAAGTTCCAAGACATCCTGCGGGAATTGATTTGGATCACTGTGCAATGTTCTGCGCAGCGCGTGTGCGGTCATACCGTCGGTGCCGGGTGCGCGGCCCAAACCCAAGTCGATACGGTTCGGATACAGCGCCGCGAGGGTGCCGAATTGCTCCGCTACCATCAGTGGTGCATGGTTGGGCAACATGATACCGCCAGAACCGACCCGCAGCGTAGTCGTGCCGCTGGCGATGTGTCCAATGACCACCGCTGTAGCGGCGCTGGCAATGCCGGGCATGTTGTGGTGTTCGGCAACCCAATAACGGTGATAGCCGAGGGCCTCGGTGCGTACGGCAAGATCGATCGAGTTGTGCAGCGCGTCGCCCGCGCTGGATCCGCCGGGGATCGGGGTCTGGTCGAGGACCGAGAGACGCATGCGGCCAGTCTGGCCTGGCAAGCGCGCCAGCGGGAGATTGGCTCGGCAGGGAGCGCGATGGCGACGCCCCTGACGTCGAGCGTCACTTGTGGGCGCTCGCTGCTACGGCGATCCTTGCCGGCAGGAGACGTGATGACCGACACCTTCCAAACCCAACTCGACTCTCCGATCGGCGTGCTCACGCTCGTTGCGAGTGACGAAGGGCTTCGCAAGGTCTTGTGGGAGGACCAAGCCGAGCAGACCGGGGACGCCACAATCGCTGAGTTCCACCCGATCCTCGCCGCCGCATCGGCCCAACTCGCCGAGTACTTCGCCGGCGACCGAGTCGAGTTCGACCTTCCCCTCGACCTGATCGGGACAGACTTCCAAAAAGCGGCGTGGCTGGCGCTCGCCGATGTCCCTTACGGCGAGACAAGCAGCTATCGCGAGCAGGCTGAACGCATCGGCCGCAACGGTGCATTCCGAGCCGTCGGCGCCGCCAACGGCAAGAACCCCATCCCGATCGTGTTGCCATGCCACCGCATCGTCGGCGCCGACGGTTCACTCACCGGGTTTGCTGGTGGACTCGAAATGAAGCAGCGTCTCCTTGCGCTCGAACAGGACCAGCAAGCGTTCGACATCTGAGCGCGTCGAGGGCAGGATTTCGCCCATGGCACTTCAGCTCGACTCCTATCCCGACATCGCCTACGGCTCCGGGAGCGACGTCGACCTGAGCGTCGACGAGCAGCGGCAGCTCTGGAAGTGGGAAGCAGCAGTTGGATACCGGATCTTCGCCGCGATGCGCTGGGGACAGCTCGGCGACGGCCACATCACCTGTCGTGATCCAGGGCACCGCGATCACTTCTGGATGTTGAGCTACGGCGTGCCGTTCCATCAGGCAACCGTGCACGACCTGATTCTCATCGGCCCCGACGGCTCGGTCGTCGACGGCCCGGCCCACGCAACCGCCAACATCGCCGGGTACAACATCCATCATCCATTGCTCGAGGTGCGTCAGGACATCAACGCGGCGGCCCACACTCATACCGCCTTCGGTACGCCGTGGTCGGCGAACGTCGAACCGTTTCGAGCGATCAGCCAGGAGTCGTGCTCCTTCGTCTTCAACCAGGCGATGTACGAAGGAGAGGACCTCGAGGTCGATTCGACCGACGGCGGCTATCGCATCGCTGAGGCGATGGGCGCCAACATCCTGGTCATCCTCCGCAACCACGGCCTTTTGACCGGTGGGCTGTCACCGGCAGAGGCGGTCGGGTGGTTTGTCATCGCCGAGCGGGTCGCCGAGGTCCACGTAAAGGCACCGAACGGCGTGGCGATCTCCGACGAGATGGCCAAGCACATCGCCGAGAGCTTCGAGGGTCCGGCCATGGGCTGGAGAACCTGGCAATGGCTCGCCCGTGATCTTGTGCCGGACCCGACGGTGGTCCTGTGACCGACGACGTGACCGCCCCCGCCGCCTTCTGTGTTCCCGGGTCAGTCAGCTGACGCCGCCTTCTGTTCGCGTCGGTGGGCCCGAAGGATCGCTTCCGTGTAGCCGTTCCTTTGCACCCGGCCATCGCGCACGAGTGACAGCGCTGCTCGGAACGGGATCGAGTTCTCGTAGTCGACCGCCATCGGTTCATACACGGCGTCGTCGGCGTTTTGGCCGTCGACCGCAACCGCCATGCGCTGCATCGCCTCGGTGACCCGCGCCTCCGACACCAGGCCGTGGTGCAACCAATTGGCGACGTGCTGACTCGAGATCCGCAAGGTGGCCAGATCCTCCATCAGGCCGACATCGTCCATGTCGGGAACCGTCGAGCAGCCGACGCCCTGGCCGACCCAACGCACGACATAGCCGAGAATCGACTGGCAGTTGCTGTCGAGCTCAGTCTGGATGTCGTCCTCGGTGAGTTCACCCCCGAGCAAGGGGATGGTGGTGAGTTCTTCCACCGTCCGCCGGCGACGGCCCCGGATCTCTTCCTGGCGAGCGGCGACGTTCACTTCGAAGTAATGGGTTGAGTGCAGGGTCGCCGCGGTGGGCGACGGCACCCAGGCGCAGGTCGCACCGGACTGAGGGTGGCCCGCCTTTGTGGCGAGCATTTCCGCCATCTCCGTCGGCTTGGCCCACATGCCCTTGCCGATCTGGGCCCGGTTCTGCATGCCAGCAGCGAGACCGGTGTCGACGTTGGAGTCCTCATAGGCGAGGAGCCAGGTGGCAACCTTCATGTCGCCCTTCCTCAACATCGGGCCGGCTTCCATGTCGGTGTGGATCTCGTCGCCGGTGCGATCGAGGAAGCCGGTGTTGATGAAGACGACCCGCTCGCGGGCTTGGTCGATGGCGGCCGCGAGGTTGAGCGAGGTACGACGCTCCTCGTCCATGATTCCCATCTTGAGCGTGTTGGGCTCGAGGTCGAGCGCAGCTTCGACTCGGCCGAACAATTCGACAGCCCAGGCGACCTCGTCGGCGCCGTGCATCTTGGGCTTCACGATGTAGATCGAGCCGGTACGACTGTTGCGAAAGCTGCTATTGCCGAGCAGGTCGTGCTTGCCCGCGAGCGAGGTAACGAAGCAGTCCAGGATCGTTTCGAAGATCGGTTCGCCGTTCATGGTGACGGCGTCGGTTGTGAGGTGATGGCCGACGTTGCGAACGAGCATGCACGCCCGGCCCTGGATCACGAGTTCGGCACCGTCGGCGGCGGTGTAAACGCGGTCGCCGTTGAGACGGCGCTCCATGGTCTCGCCTCCCTTCTGGAAGGTGGAGACAAGGTCGCCCTTCATCAAGCCGAGCCAATTGCCGTAGACGACGACCTTGTCGTCAGCGTCGGCGGCGCTGACCGAATCCTCACAGTCCATGATCGACGACACGGCCGACTCGAGATCGATGTCGGTGACGCCGGCGGCGTCGTCCTTGCCGATGTTGTCGGTGCGGTCGATTCGGATGTCGGCATGGAGGCCATGCTTGCGAAGCACAACATTGGTTGGGTCGGCTGGATCGCCGGCGAAGCCGACGAACTGGTTTGGGTCGGCGAGGCTGGTGGTCGTGTCGCCGAGCGAGACCTGCAGCGCACCGTCGACGACGGTGTAGCCGGTTGCGTCTGCGTGGCTGCTCTGGCCGAGAGGGGCGTGTGCGTCCAGGAACTCTCGACCCCAGGCGACGACTTTGGCGCCGCGGACCGGGTTGTAGCCCGTGCCGGCTTCGGCCCCGCCGTCGTCAGAGATGACGTCGGTGCCATAGAGCGCGTCATAGAGCGAACCCCATCGGGCGTTGGCGGCGTTGAGGGCGTAGCGGGCGTTGTCGAGCGGGACGACGAGCTGGGCACCAGCGGTACCCGCGATCTCGTTGTCGACGTTGCTGGTGGCCACGGCGACGTCGCCCGGAGCATCCTCGAGGTAACCGATCGCACGCAGGAAGGCGAGATAGTCGGCCTGGTCGTGTCTGCCCCGGTTGGCGATCAGGTATGCGTCGATCTTGTCTTGGATCTCGTCACGCCGGGCGAGCAGCGCCGCGTTGCGTGGACTCATCTCGATGAGGACGGCCTCGAGCGCTGCCCAGAACTCGGCGGGGGTCACCCCGGAGTCGGGAGTCAGTGCCGTTTCGACGAAGTCGTGGAGAGGTCGAGCGATCGCGAGGGAACCAAAACTTGGCATGTTTGGGAGGCTACCGAGGGCTCGATCGGCTGGACAGGGCGCGGGTTTGTAGAGCGGTGTCAAAAATTAATGAATTTTCGCACGCAGCTGGTTCGGTCGCCTCAGTCCTCTTCGTTGGCGCCCCAACGTTCGACCGCAGTGGCGAATACGCCCTGATCCCACGAGAATTCGACCATGTTGCCAGCTGGATCCCGCAACATGCAGATGTAACCGATGGGTGGCGGCATCATAGTCGGCGGCATCGCTAGGCATCCCGCTTCCTTCCCGCGTTCAGCGACTGCGTCGACATCGGCTTGGTTCGGCATCTCCATCCCAAGATGAGCGAAGGGCGCAAGCGTCGCAAGTTCAGCTCCTGCGAAGGGATCTTTGTCTGGAAAAAACTGGGCTAACACGAGCACGAACGGTGGATCGGCCATGTCAGGCATGCCGAGCCAGGCGCCAAAGCCGGTTTCATCCTCTCGTCGATCGAGAAGCCGCATCGGGGTAAGACGCTCGTACCAGTCGATCATCGCGTCAATGTCGGGGACGCGTAGTGCGATGTGAGTCCATCTTGCCTCGCTGGGATGAAGGTTGTAGACGGGGTCAGTCACAGGAGATACACCTTTGTTGGATCTCGCCAAGCTAGCACGGTCTGATGGTCTGTCCATCGGCCCGACTCTCGACCCACGAGGCCAAGCTGCGATAATGTAAAGAGAGGCGATGTAACGTCACTTTCCGGTGTCACGCAACCCATCGCACGTGGAGAGGGCCCCGTGGCCAACGGCGAAGTCGCGTTTGAGCCAATCGAACGAGAAACGGTCAGCACTAAAATCCGGGAGCAGCTCCTCCAGCGGATCACGACGGGCGAGCTTGCCCCAGGCGACCAGGTGCCGTCCGAACGTGAACTTGCTGAGCGGTTTCAGGTCGCCCGGAGCTCAGTCCGCGAGGCGATGCAAGGCCTCGTTTCGCTTGGTGTTGTCTGCCGGCGCGGCAACCGTTCCTACGTTACCGAGCACCTTCCGGAAATCATGTTCGACGTCGATGACTTGAACAAGGCGTTTGTCCGGCAACTCTTTGAGACTCGACGAGTGCTCGAGGGTCCGATCTTCGTCCTTGCGGCAACCCGCGCCGACGTCGGCGATCACGGAGCCGTCCGCACGATCGCCGATCAGTTCACCGATGATCTCGACATCGAATCTTTCCGCCGCCTCGATCGTGCGTTCCACACCACGATTGCTGCGACGTGCGGCAACCCTTTGCTTATCGAACTGTACGGGAAGGTCCTCGATCAGCTCTTTCGGTCCGACGAGTTCCATACCCTCCTGAGACATGGCGACAATCGCGATTCGGTGCAGCGGATCATTCGAGATTCAGGCCAGGCGCATCGTCAGATCGCTGATGCCCTCGTGAACGGGGATCCGGAGGCGATGCAGGCCGCCATCGGTGGCCACCTCGCCGATGTCGAACGCATCATCGTCGACGATCTCGTGTGACTCCCGATCCGGTTCGCAGATCAAGCCAATCCGACCGAACGGAGTGCAGTCGCAGCAGTCTCGTCGACCTGGCGAAGAAAGACAGCGGAGTCCCAGTGATCGAGTCGTGAAGTGATCTTTCCATCCCGGACGACGAGGCGCTGAGCCCCCTGAACCGAGAAGGGCACGCCGCCCCATGTGCCGGTGAGGGTGTAGAACGCTGCAGCCCGATCGCCGTCGATCACCAACTCGTCAAGGCCGTACTCGAGTCCCGGCATCGATGCGAGGAAATCCGGGAGTCGCTCGCAGTAGGCGTCCCGTCCGTCGCAACTCGAACCCAGTGCCGATGTGTGTCGATTGGCGAAATCGTTGCTCACGTGGGCCGCGATGGCGTCCGGGTCGGCTGTTGCGAATGAGGCGAGATAAGAGCGGACGATGGCCTCAGTACTTGACGATGATTGGTCTGGCATGTGTTCAGTGTGGCACGACCGCGTGGGGGGCCGAGGGGTACCACGGTGCCCGCTAGGGTCTCGTCGCTGCCCGAGAGGAGTCCGTAGTGCGGTACGTGCACAATTCGGCACTGAATGCATACTGGTATCCCGTCGCCGAACAGGCTGATGTCGGTGCCGACCCACTCTCGGTCACTTTGCTAGGTGAACGCTTCGTGCTTTGGCGGACCGATGCAGGTGTCAGCGCAGCCCGAGATCGTTGCCCACATCGTGAAATGCCGCTCTCGATCGGCTGCGTCGATGAGGCGCAGAATCTCCGTTGCGCATACCACGGGTGGGCGTTCGACGCGGCCGGCCTCTGCGTGGACGTGCCATCGTCGGGCCCAGGCGTACCAGCCCCGCCTGCTGCTCACCTCCATGGGTGTCATGTGCAAGAGCGATACGGGCTGATCTGGCTCTGCCCTGGGGCCCCAGTCGCTGATATTCCCGTCATCGTTCACGACGCTGATCCTGCATTCCGGCGAATCAACACCGGCATCGAGATCTGGAATGCATCAGCGACTCGAATGGTCGACAACTTTCTCGACATCTCTCATTTCCCGTGGGTTCACACGGGCACATTCGGCTCGAGCCAGGCCACCGGTGTGACGTCGATCGAACTCGTCGATCTCGACCGCGACTTTCACGGGTATGCCTACGAGGTCGACGCCAGCAATCCAGAGGAGGCGGCAGCGACGACCGGTTCGGCTGAGCCGGTCGTTCATCGGCGGATGAGTACTGGCTTCGCCTTGCCGCTGCTCGTGCGGAGCACCATTGCCTACGAAGACGGCCTCGAACACATCTTGTTGTTGTCCTCGACACCGGTAGACGACGAGACCTCGTTGTTCACGTTCGTGGTGTGGCGCAACGACGATTTCTCGGTCGATGCCGAGGAAACGATTGCCTTCGATCGGGCGATCGGGGCCGAAGACAAGTCGATGCTTGAGCAGGTTCCGGGCCCGTTGCCACTGGGGAGGACGGCCATGGTCAGCGTGCAGGCGGACAAGCCTTCGGTGGAGTGGCGCCGCCGCTTTTTTTCGCTTCTCAATGGTCTTTGAGTGAGTGCCGGCCGTCGGATTACCCGATGACGGTAGTGACTGATATGGTCTGACCATCAGTCCGAAGCTGGGCTGGGAACGAGGCGCAAATGATTCGAGGGATGAACCACGCGGTGCTGTATGTACGCGATGCACAGCGCCATAAGGCGTTCTACGAAGACGTGCTGGGCTTCCGGACAATCATTGATGGTCCTGGCCCCTTCGTGTTCATGCGAGCCCCCGCCTCGGAGAATCACCATGACATCGCCTTCTTTACAATCGGCAGTGATGTTGGAGACTCGACCGCAGGCAAGAGCCAGGTTGGGATGTACCACCTCGCCTGGGAAGTCGCGACACTCACCGAACTCGACGTGATGCACGCCCGCCTGGTCGAGGCCGGCGCGCTGATCGGCATGTCCGACCATGGTGCTAACAAATCGCTGTATGCCGTCGATCCCGACGGCCTTGAGTTCGAAGTCATGTGGCTCGTTCCGGCCAAACACTGGGGTGACGAAGAGAACGTCGCCATCGTTCGACCGCTCGTTCTCGCCGATGAACACGACCGCTTTGACGCACTCGACACTGAGGGAGCACTCGGATGATCGCACCGGGAACAGACCAATATTGCTGGTTCTACGACGACGACGCCTTCCAGGAGACGGCGCGACCGGGGTTCCGGCGCCGGGTCATCTCCGGTGACCAGTTGCAACTCTGCTTCTGGCGGATCAAGGGAGGTTCCACCGGATCGTTCATGCACAAACACGACGACCACGAGCAACTTGGCATCATCGCGCGCGGCAAACTCGACTTCCGTATCGGCGAAGAAGACAGCGATCGTGTCGTGGTCGGCGAGAACGAGGTGTACATCGCCCCGGCCGGCGTCCTGCATGGCGACAGCGTCTTCATCGGCGATGACGAATACGACGAGTGCTGGATTCTCGACATCTTCACCCCACCCCGCGACGATCTGCGGGAGGGCTGATGACCGACTGGCGCCTCGCCGTTGACATCGGCGGCACATTCACCGATCTCGTCCTAGTCGATGCGGACTCGGGACGAGTCGTCGTCGACAAGGTTCTCACCACACCGAGTGCGCCTCTTGATGGCGTGCGAACCGGGGTGCGGCAATTGCTCGGCAAGGCTGGCGTCGCGCCGAGCGAGATCGTCCGTCCGATCGTGCATGCCACGACGCTCGTCACCAATGCGCTGATTGAAGGCAAGACGGGTCGGTCAGCCATGGTGACTACCACCGGTTTCGGCGACACGCTGCTAATACGGGACGAACACCGCTATGACATGTACGACCTTCAGATTGAGTTTCCGGCACCTCCGATTCCCCGCGAACTGACCTTTGAGGTCAATGAGCGCACCAGCGCAACCGGCGAGCAACTCCAGGCCCCATCTTCTGAGAGCCTTGCTCAACTCACCGATGCACTTCGAGCCGCGCACGTCGATGCTGTCGCCGTCTGCCTGCTTAACAGCTACGTCAACGGCGCGAACGAGCGACTGATCGCCGACCATCTCCGCGCCGAACTCGGGGTGATGGTCTGCATCTCCAGCGACATCTCACCCCAGATCCGTGAGTACCCTCGCATGGTCACGACGGCATGCAACGCCGCGA
This sequence comes from Acidimicrobiaceae bacterium, assembly GCA_002729125.1. Taxonomy (GTDB): domain Bacteria; phylum Actinomycetota; class Acidimicrobiia; order Acidimicrobiales; family Aldehydirespiratoraceae; genus UBA11606. The sequence goes on from PBTQ01000030.1 coordinate 10,829, forward strand.
CCATGCCGGTCATCGCCCCGTATCTCGCCGATCTCCAGGAGTGGCTGACCGCAGAGGGATTCGGTGGCTCGGTGCTGATGATGCTTTCCAACGGCGGTGTCGTCTCCGCCGTGGACGCCGCCGCGGGCCCTATTCGCCTCGTCGAGTCCGGACCAGCAGCAGGAGCGCTGGCCGGAAGCTGGTTCGCCGAACGTCTCGGTGAAGATCGGCTGCTCTGCTTTGACATGGGGGGCACCACTGCGAAGGCTTGCCTGATCGAAGAAGGCGAACCCGAACTGACGAACACGTTCGAGGTGGCTCGGGCGTACCGCTTCAAGAAGGGATCGGGATTCCCCGTTTCGGTACCGTCGGTCGACCTAGTCGAGATCGGAGCGGGAGGCGGCTCGCTAGCTCGTGTTGACCAGTTCGGTTTGCTGAAGGTCGGTCCGGACTCCGCAGGTGCGGATCCCGGTCCGGTCAGCTACGGCCAGGGAGGCACGGTTCCTGCGGTGACCGACGCCGACGTAGTACTGGGTTTGCTCGACCCTGACGCCTTCCTCGGCGGAGATCTTCCCCTCGATCAGGACGCAGCCGAGGCTGCCATCGGTGAACTGGCCGAGCAATTGGGTCTGTCCACCGCCGATACGGCGGCGGGGATTCATGAAGTCGTCAACCAGAACATGGCCGCCGCTGCTCGAATGCATGGTGTCGAGATGGGCGTTGATCTGCGCGGCGTCCCGGTCATCGCCTTTGGCGGAGCCGGACCAGTTCATGCGTGCGGTGTTGCTGAGCTCCTCGAGGCAGTCCGGGTCATTTTCCCAGTCAACGCCAGCGTGCTCTCCGCATTCGGAACGCTTGTTTCGCCGGTACGAATCGACTTAGCCCGCTCAATGGTTCGGGGCCTTGACGCCGTCGATGTCAACGAACGCGACGCGCTCCTCGACGAGCTGCGCAGCGAGGGAAAGCGAATTCTTGCTGCAGCGGGTGTGCCGGAAGAAGCGATTGTATTTCGTTATGGCGTCGACGCCCGATACGCAGGTCAGGGCAATGAGATCACCGTCTGGCTCGGAGAAGGTCTCGTGTGGCCGTCGACCGACGACGTGATCGCCGCTGACTTTGAACGGGAGTACCAGCGCATCTACGGCATGGCGATTCCCGACGTTGACGTCGAGATCGTCACATGGCGGCTAGCCGTGACAGCGGCTGCGGCGCCATTTGAACCCGGATCTAGCGCCGAGATGGCGTCCTCGGCTGCTCCGCAGAGCCATCGCCCGATGCGATTCGCGCGAGGAGCAGAGGCGGTCACCGCCCCTGTGTACCGGCGAGAAGGCCTCGGGGTCGGCGCGGTCATCGATGGCCCCGCCGTTATCGAAGAACGAGAGACGACCAGTGTCATCCGACCCGGATGGCGCGCCGTCGTTGCAAAGGACGGCAGCGTGATCGCCGAACGCCTCGCCTCGACTGAAGGAGTGTCATGACCGCCACCGATACGAGCGCCGTCCGCTTCGATCCGATCGAACTCGAGATCCTCTGGCAATCGCTCATCTCTACGGTCAACGAACAAGCCAGGGCGCTGCAGCGAGCAGCGTTCTCGCCGATTGTGCGCGAAGCAGGGGATCTCGCCAACGCCGTCTTCGACCGCCGAGGCCGGATGGTTGCGCAAGCCGTGACAGGCACCCCTGGGCACATCAACAGCCTCGCCATTGGCGCAGCCAGCATGCTCGAGGAGTTTCCGATCGAGACCCTCCAGCCGGGCGATATTCTGATCACCAACGACCCCTACAAGACTGCAGGACAGTTGCTCGACGTGACGGTGCTGGTTCCGGCGTGGCGAAACGGGCGAGTGATCGCTCTATTCGGCTCGACGATCCATCACACCGACGTCGGGGGGTACGGCATCGGCGCAGGCGGTCGAGACGTCTTCGAAGAAGGTCTCTGGATCCCCATCTGCCGGCTGATGCGAGGCGAGAACGGCGCCAGCGTTCGGAACGACGACGTCTGGCGTTTCATCCTGTCGAACGTGCGGCAACCCGATCACATGGCTGGGGATCTTCACGCCCAGATGGCGTCGGGAGAGGTCGGGGCACAGCGTCTCGCCACCCTGTGCGACAGCCATGGTCTCGATGATATCGAAGAGCTCGCTGACGAAATTATCGAGCGGTCCGAAGCCGCAACTCGCGAAACGATCCGGGCCCTGCCCGCAGGCGACTATGACGCCAGCGCAGTGCTTGACCTGGCCGACGGCTCACGCATCGACATTTGCTGCCGCTTGACCGTCGACGCCGAAGCGGGCGAGATCATCGTCGACTACGCAGGAACGTCCGAAGCCAGCCGGTGGGGCATCAACGTGGTGAAGAACTACACCCACGCGTACACGACATTCACCGTGCGGTCTGTCCTCAGCCCTGACATTCCCAACAATCACGGAAGCCTCGGCCCGATCAAGGTCGAAGCCCCCGAGGGGTCGATCGTCAACGCGGTGCCACCTCAGCCAGGCACCGCCCGCCACGTCGTGGGTATGTTTCTTCCGAACGCGCTGCTGAAAGCACTCGCTCAGGTGCGGCCCAAACAGGCGATGGCCGAAGGGTCCGGCGCGGTGTGGACGATGCAGGTCAACGGGTCCCACCCCGACGGCAGCCCGTTCATCACCGCCATGTTCACCTACGCCGGTGGGGTGGGCGCCAGAGCTTCCAAACCTGGACTCGACGCCTGCTCGTATCCAACCGGTGTTTCGGCCGTGCCGATCGAGGTGGTCGAGGCATCCGCCCCAATTCGTTTTCACCAAAAGGCCCTGCGGGCGGATTCGGGCGGTAAGGGAGCCCAGCCTGGAGGCCGCGGGCAGGTCATCGAGTTCTCAGTTGCGACCGATCAGTCATGGCAGCTCAACGCAGTGACGAGTCGACTCGAGGAACCACCCCAGGGGGTCTTCGGAGGCGAGCCCGGTGATCCGGGTGCATTCCTGGTCAACGGCGACGCCGTCAAGACGCAGGAACGCATCACGCTCTCTAGTGACGATATCGTTCGGCTCGAATTGCCTGGCGGCGGTGGCTACGGAGAGCCGCAGCCGACATGAACGACTGGTCGCCTCGTACCTTCGCCGCCGCATGGCGAAGCGCGGTCGACCGCCAACCTGACTCGCCCTTTCTCATCTTCGAGGGTCCTGACGGTCGCATCGACGAATGGACCTACGCTGCCTTCGACGGGCTCATCGATCGAGTGACCGGACGGCTTCACTCCCTGGGCGTCACCCCCGGCGATGCGGTCCATCTCGCACTCACCAACAGCCCCGCCTTTGTGGCAGTGTGGCTCGCCGCTGTCGGAATGGGTGCTTGGATCGTGCCATCGGATCCGATGGCACGCACCCCCGAACTTCGTGACCACATCGAACGCACGTCGCCGGTCGTGGGTGTCTGCGCCGCCTCCAGGGCCGAGGCGTATCGCGCTGCTGCCGGCGATCTGATCATCCTCGAAGTCGACGAGGCCGACCCTTCGCCAGCAGCGCTGCTGGGCGAACCGTTCGGAGGCTGCCCGCCGATCGGGCATGATGACCGAGCGGCAGTGATGTTTACCAGCGGGACGACTGGACGCCCCAAGGGTGTTCTGATTTCTCAGGCGAATTACGCGTTCGCCGGTCACGTGATGGCACAGACTGCCAACCTGCAGGCCAGCGATCGACACTTGGTCGTCTTGCCGATGTTTCACGCCAACGCGCAGTACTACTCGTTTGCGTCGGCGATTGAGGTCGGGGCATCGGTTGCGTTGATGCACGCGTTCTCCGCCAGCGGCTTTCTCGGTCAGGCGGCTCGGCATCGGGCAACGTGCGCCAGCCTTTTCGCAGCCCCAATGCGGATGATTCTCGCCCGTGGCGGCCCTGTCGACGACCTTGTGCTTCGGCACTGCTGGTTTGCGCAAAACCTCAATCCAAGCCAGTACGAGACGATCGCAAATTGGATGGGCTGCAGGCCGCGGCAACTGTATGGGATGACCGAGACAATCCCGGCCGTGCTCACCGACCGAGAGGCCGATCCCGTCCCGGACTCGATGGGATTCGTGACGTCGGGGTGCTCGGTCGACGTGCAGGATACCGACGGCCGTAGTGTCGGGCCCGGTGAGATCGGGGAGATCGTCGTCGGCGGAGTGCCCGGCATGACCCTTTTCTCGGGTTATCTCGATGATCCGGCAACGACCGATGCCTCCTACAGAAATGGCTGGTTCCTCACCGGCGACCGGGCCACCCGAACCACAGACGGACGCCATCAATTCGATGGGCGTCGCTCAGACGTCTTGAAAGTGGCTGGCGAAAACGTGTCAACTGTTGAGGTGGAGGCGATGCTCATTTCCCACCCAGACGTGTTCGAAGCAGCGGTCGTCGGCGCGCAAGACCCTATTCGCGACGAAGTGCCTGTTGCGTTCGTGGTGCCGGCCACCGGCGCCCGTCCCGACCCTGATGAGCTGATCGACTGGTGTTCGCAGCATTTGGCCAAAGCCAAGGTGCCCAAAGCCATCGGCCTGCTCGACGAACTGCCTCGAACCAGTGTCGGCAAGATCCGAAAGTTCGTTCTTGCGGCCGGCGCAGACGATCTCACCCGCAAGGAGTTGTCATGACCATCTTCACCGAATCGTTGCGGAACGCACTTAACGCATCGACTGATGACGTGACCCGTGCGGCAACGCTGCCGCCGGAGCTCTACACCTCGAGTGAAGCATTCGGGTTTGAGCGAGAAGCAATTTTTATGAAGGAATGGCTCGCAGTGGGACGGGCCGAACGCATTTCCGAGCCCGGAGACTGGTTCACCGTCGATCTGTTGGGCGAGCCGATCATCGTTGTGCGGACCAAGTCTGGAGCCATTTCAGCCATGTCAGCGGTCTGCCAGCACCGGGCCATGCAGATCTGCGAGGGCGAAGGAAACAACTCGACCTTTAAGTGCCCGTACCACCACTGGATCTACGCCGAGGACGGCCGTTTGCTAGGCACGCCGGCAATGGAACGAACCGAGGAGTTCTCCAAAGCCGATTGGGGCCTGCCGCCGCTCGCAGTGGAGGAGTGGCTCGGGTTCATCTTCGTGAACTTCGACGTCAATGCTGAGCCTCTGGCCCCGACCCTGGGCCGCTACGCGCCCTATCTCGAAAATTATCACCTGGCCGACGCAGTGTGCCCGGGAACGTTCACACTCGAATCGATGCCGTGGAATTGGAAGGTGATGTTCGAGAATTTCAATGATGGATATCACGCCAACCGCCTGCACGAGTACGTCCAGGATTTTTGTCCGTCGCATCTCTCGGCATTCCCGGAGCCTTGGACCGACGACGCAAACGTGGTGTTCCGCACTGCCGGGTACACCCATCTCGACGGAGGCTTCAACGCCACCCATCGCGTCATCATGGACGTCTTCCCAGATCTGACCGACGAGGAGCGTGGCCGCTCGACCTTCGCACTGGTGCCACCGATGTTGTGCCTCGGCACCGCGCCCGATCAGTGCTTCTTCTTCCTTGTCCGCCCTACAGGACCCGAAACGATCGATGTCGAGATTGGCTACATCTTCCACCCGTCAGCCCTAGAGGACCCATTGTTCGAGGCCAAAATGGCACTCAGCGATGCCGGGGTCCAGGTATTCGTCGAGCAGGATCAGGACGCAACGACCAAGGTCCAGCTGGGGCTCCGATCGCGGTTCGCGCCGCGAGGCGCCAGGTATTCGTGGCAAGAGGAAAGCCATGTGCAGTTCAACCGGTGGTTGGCGCGCCGATATCGCGACGCCTGGCCGGGGGGAGAGTCCGGAGATCCGCGCCTGCGGGTCGTGGGGGAGTGAAAGCGAGGAGAAGTTGACAGTGAGAATGCTCGTCCGACCAGGTCAGAAAGTGATCAGGTCTCGGTCGGGTAACCATCACTACCCGGTAATGAAAGAGCAATCCGTCGGCAAGGCTCAAAACTTAGTTTCGGGCGCTGACGTTGCAACCATAAGTCCAGATTAATGGGGGAGAATGTGTCCAAGTTCAAGTGGATGATGACGGTGTTGTTGGCGCTGTCAATGATTGCTGCAGCCTGCGGTGACGATGACGATGCCGACGAAGCGGCGAGCGATAGCGCGTCCGCCGTTGAAGAAGAAAACGAAGATTCGGCCGAAGAAGAGCCGGCTGAGCAAGAAGAGGCTGTCGAAGAAGAACCGGTAGTGGAAGTCGAAACCGACGAACTCGTGCTGGCCTTTGACGCAAACGGCGACGGCACCATCACGATCGGGGTGGCTGCCGCAGGACCCCGTGACGACAATGGTTACTACCAGTCGCTGGTGAATTTCGCTGAGGATTTCTCGGCCGACAACGGCTTCGCGCCGCCGATCGTGAGTGACAATATCGGCCCGGCCGAGGCTGCACAGGCGATGTCTGACCTTGCGCAGCAGGGCGTTGACATTCTCATGGTCGGTGCGAGCGAAATTGCGGAACCGCTTCCGGAACTTACGGAACAGTTCCCAGACATCTTCTGGTACTGCAACTGTGGTGCCGGCTTCCAAGAACTTCCCGGTCTCGCACAAGCGACCGACTGGGGCGCCGCGGTTCACTACACGGCTGGTGTAGCCATGGGCGGCGTGTTGCAGGAGCAGGGCAGCACGAGTGCGGTGTTCTTGGGTTGTTGCGACATCAACTTCGAGGTTGAGGCCTACAACGCAACTGTGTTCGGTCTGCAGTCGGTTGACCCGAGTTTCACCATGGAATATGTCGGAACTGGCGATTTCCCGTTCGACTTCGACAACTCGGCGAACGCAACTGCTGCGCTTACGAACGCGAAGGCGAACGGTGCCACGCTCGTCTACGCATACCTGGGTGGTGCGCTCGACCCTGTCGGTCAGCTCGCAACCGATGAAGGGATCGCTGTCTTCTCGGCCGGACCAGCGGACGTCTGTGAGCGTGAGATCCCTTGGACCGGCGGGGTCGTCTTTGATGGCGGCTCTTACGCAGCGCAGGCCCTCCGATTGATCGTCGACGGCGAATTGGCTGAAGGGTCGACGTTTGACTTCCCAACGGAGCCTGGCCTGAATGGTGGCGTCTTGTGTGACGGCTCGGCCGATGCTCAGGCACTCATTGACGGAGCCTTTGGTCTTCTCGCCGCCTATGACGGTGAGTTGTTGGGTGCGCTCGGCGGAATCTCTGCAGAGGCATACGCAGGAGGGTGATTTCCTCCTCTCCCAGCGGCTTGGGG